>CAZHQQ010000001.1:0-8742 GCA_964534925.1 uncultured Candidatus Saccharibacteria bacterium
CTTGAATGAGAATGTTTTTTCTTCTCCTGGATAAATTGCATCCCCAAGCTCTTCACTTCCCTTTATAACCCTCAAAGGACTTTGAGTAATAGAATTATCCGGATATTCAAATACAAGCTCTGGATCGTCAAGCCTAATATCTCCGTTGTTTTTATATTTAACAAAATATTCAACCTCTTGGGATATTTCTGTTTCAGAAGGTCCAATGATCTCCAGTTTTATAACATCTTTAGAATAAAGATTGTCCTGAAGAGAAAAATAACCAGCAACTCCAAAAGAGATAGCTAGCAACACAAAGAAGATTATAATTTTTTTATTTAATAAAGCCATTTTCTTTAATATATCAGATTATTCCATTGATTCCAAAAGAAAGGAATAATAAATATCAGAAATTTTTTTAATTAGTTTAAAATGATCTTTTTTAATTTTTAATTTAACAAAATAATCCCAATCATTTTTAAAAATAATTCTAATAATCTTTACCACTTCGGCGCTAATTTCCTCGGAGCTATTTTCTCTTGGACAGTTATTACAGACCAATCCTCCTTCCTCTGGACAAAAATATAAAGGACTTGAACTTATTTTTTTAGAACAAATCGAACAATTTTCTAAAGATGGCTTGAATCCAATTATTCCAATAAAATTCCAAAAATAATAATAATAATTTTTTAGGTCTGAATTAAGAGATTCGTTTTCATTAAGACGTTTAAAAGTATCTCTCAGAAGATTCCATATCTTTAGATCTTTTTCCTCTTTACTTGTTAGTTTAATTAAAACACTTGATATTTTGTGTCCTATTTTTAATTTAACTAAAGATTTCGGAATATTTTCAAAACTCTCTTTAATAAAAGAATCTACTAATGTCTTTTGATTCTTCCCCTGAATAAACTCAATCTGACTGAGATTAAATTCCCTTACTCCTCCTCTTAATTTAGATTTAATCTTTCTTGAAGCTCTTGATAAAATAATTAATTTCCCAAAATCTTTCGTATAAATAGTAAAAATTTGATCAGCTTCCCTAGTATTAATCTTTTTTAAAACAAATCCTTTGGTTAAATTGCGAACAAACATACTAATAATTAACTTATAAC
The DNA here is from genome assembly GCA_964534925.1 of uncultured Candidatus Saccharibacteria bacterium. Lineage (GTDB taxonomy): Bacteria > Patescibacteriota > Minisyncoccia > Minisyncoccales > CAZBVF01 > CAZBVF01. The sequence continues at coordinate 1,092 of CAZHQQ010000001.1, forward strand.
TTATCCGCCCCGATTAAAGTTTCTTGATCCCGAGCCATAATGTTTGATCACCAATCTTAATCTCTTTTTCTAAGTCAAAAGATATTTTTTCTTTTGGTTCAAAACTTTGAGCTTTTGACTCTTTTAAAATAAAGGTTTTTAATTCTTCTAAAATTTCATTAATCTCTCTTTCTCCATTGTACCCAACAATAATTTTGTCTTCGGGTTTAAGGCTAGCCTTCTTTCTCATTGATTGTATCAATCTTAAAACCTCTCTTAATATCCCTTCCTTTTTTAATTCTTCGGTAATCAATTTATCAAGTTTAACTTCCTCTTTAATCCCAGCATCAAAAGATATATCTTTAACATTGACCTCTTCTTTTATCAGCTCTAATAATTCTTCGTTGTCTTGAATTTCGGATTTTATATTTCGAACTTTAAGCAAAGCAAGCGGTTGTCTCACTTTAATCCCAACAAAAGATCTTTCAGCCAAAGCTAAACTTACAATTTTTCTTATCTCTTTCATATTTTCATTAAGTTTTTCGTCAATCAGAGATTCTTTTACTTTTTGCCATTCTTCTAAGTGAACACTTTCTTTTTTCCCTCCTAATTTCCCATACATCTCTTCACTTAGGAAAGGAATAAAAGGAGCAGAAATCTTACTTAGAGCCAAAAGGACATAACCCATCGTTTCCGCAGAATCTCTTAACTCTTTTTCATTTTTTGGTTTTTGTAGTCTTTTTCTTGATCTTCTAATATACCATTGAGAAAAATCTTCAATGACAAAAGATTCAATCAGTCTAGACGAGGAAACAATATCGTAATTTTCTAATAATTCTGAAACTTTTTTAATTAGTTCGTTCAATTTAGAAACTATCCATTCATCTAAAGAGTTTGAAGAATTAAATTTTTCAAAACTGAATTCATTTTCTTTTGTATAGGTTCTCAGGAAAACAAAACAATTCCAAAAAGTCATAATAAATCTTTTCAAGCAATCTTCAACGTCTTTTTCTTTAAAGAGCTTCTGATCTCCTGGTTTATTAACGGTAAACGAATACCACCTCACAGCATCAGTCCCATATTTTTCAATGAGCTTAAGAGGGTCTATGATATTACCCTTGCTCTTTGACATTTTATTTCCTTTATCGTCAAGAATATGTCCCAAGGAAATAACATTTTCATAAGGAGCTCCGAATCCGAGAAGTGTTGATATCGCAAGAAGAGTATAAAACCATCCTCTTGTCTGGTCAATTCCCTCAGAAATATAATCGGCAGGAAAAAGTCTCGGCAAAATATTACCTTTCTTGTCTTTTCTGAGTTCCTTTTTATTAAACGGATAATGTGTCTGGGCAAAAGGCATTGCACCCGAGTCAAACCAACAATCCATAACTTCAGGAGTTCTTTCCATAATTCCTCCGCACTTTGGACAATAAAACTTAACTTCATCAATAAATGGTCTATGGGGATCAATGTTCATTTTTTCGTCATAAGGAAATTTCTTAAATTTAACCTCTTGGAATTTAGCTACCTCAAAAGGATTTTTTTCTTCAAATTCCGAAAACTTATCATCAGAAACTCCTTCTGTTGAAAAAGCCATCAATAATAAAGGAAGTCTATGACTCACAATAAGAATATTCTTATCCTTATATTTTTCATTTATATCAATAAAAAAAGAATGCATTCTTTTTCTTACCATTCTATAACTTTCTCCTTCTGGTGTTTTTTGATCAAAAAAATCATTATTATCTTTATTGAAGTAATCCTTAATTTCTTTAATTGTCTTTCCATTAAAATCACCTGCATCGACCTCTCTTAGTCTCTCGTCAAATTTTAAATCAGCACCGGTTTCTTTTGAGACAATTTCTGATGTTTCTTTAGTCCTTTGGAGATCAGAAGAAAATATTATGTCTAAATTTTTCTTTTTTAATTCTTTTGAAGTTTCTAAAACCTGTTTTCTTCCTTCTTCTGTTAAAGGACATGGAATCTTTTCAGGAAAAGAAGAGGCAATTCCTTTCTCATTTCTTAGACTATAACCATGTCTCATTAAATAATAATTATTTGAACTAAATCTTTGAGAGCCTAAATCTTCAAAACTGCCTATTACTTTTTTCTCTCCACATTTATTACATTCCCAAACAGGAAGAGGCGTTCCCCAATATCTTTCTCTTGAAAAAGCCCAATCTTTTACTTCTCTTAACCATCCCCCAAACCTTCCTTCTTTAATATGTTGAGGATACCAATTAATTTCCTCGTTATTTTTGATGAGTTGATTTTTAACTCCTTGCATATTAATAAACCAACTTTTCTTAGCATAATAAAGTAAAGGAGAAGAGCATCTCCAACAAAAAGGATAATCATGTTCATAAGGTTTTTGAGCGAAAAGGAATCCTTTTTCCTTTAAATAATTAATGATTATAGATTCTGTCTCTTTATCTTTAACGTATCTCCCATCTAAATTATTACCAATATCTATAAAATTTCCTTGTTCGTCAACCGTATGAAATTCAGGCAATCCAACTTCCTTTCCTAAAAGATAATCGTCTTCTCCATACATCACAGCAGTATGAACAACTCCAGTCCCTTCCTCAGAGGTTACAAAATCAGCCGGATAGATCTTATAAGAAGTAGGGCTTTTTAATCTGTCAATTTCAAACAAGGGTACATAAGAAAGCCCGACAATTTCAGAACCTTTAAGAGTCTCAAAATTATCCCAATTAGTATCTTTAAATTTCTCTTTATAAGATTCGAGAAAAACATCTTCCTCTAAAATGTTTTTAAAGTTTTCTAAACCCATTATCATCTTCCGTCCTTCTTTTTCAGGATCAGGAATAATAATATAATCATTTTTAGGATTAACAGCCAACGCTACGTTTCCAGGAAGAGTCCATGGAGTAGTAGTCCAGGAAATAATTGAAGTTTGACTCCATTTAGAATCAGGAGAAAATATTTTAAACCTCAAATAAACTGAATTCTCTTTCACTTTTTTATATCCCATAGCTACCTCATGACTGGAAAGAACTGTGCCACATCTTGGACAGTAAGGAACTACCTTATATCCTTTGTAAATTAGATTTTTTTCATATATCCTCTTAATAATCCACCAAACACTTTCAATATAATCATTACTATAAGTAATGTAAGGGTTTTTCATATCAACCCAAAAGGCAATCCTTTCTGTTACTTTCTCAAAATACTCCTTATATTCCCAAACAGAGCTTTTGCATTTCTTATTAAACTTAGCAACCCCATATTTTTCTATATCTTTTTTGTTTTTAAGCCCCAACTTTTTTTCTACTTCAAGTTCTACGGGAAGACCATGAGTATCCCAACCAGCCTTTCTCTCAATTCTGAAACCTTTCATAGTCTTATATCTCAATATAATATCCTTAAACACTCTCGCTAAAACATGGTGAATACCTGCCTTTCCGTTAGCAGTAGGTGGCCCTTCAAAAAATATAAAACTATCAGCTTCTTTTCGCTGACTTATAGTTTTTTCAAAAATATTATTCTCTTTCCAAAAATTGAGAATTTTCTTTTCATTTTCTGCAAAATTCATATAGACATCTTATAATTTTTACGTTCAAAAGTCCAGTTACATTTTTTCGGGAGAAGAAATCCCCATTAAATCAAAGGTATTCTTCAAAACATTTTTAAAAGCGACAATCAAGAGGTGACGAGCTTGAGAAATACCTTCATCTTCTGATATAACTCGGCAATCATGATAAAAACGATGAAAAGAAGAAGTTAATTCTAATGCATAATTGGGGACTTTTTGAACCTGGTAGTCAAGAGCTGTATCTTCAATGATTTCCGGAAATCTGAGTATTTGTTTTAAAAGTTCGATTTCAGATGGGTCTGAAAGCATCTTTAGATTATTAATCTTAAGATTTTCTTCTTCTAATTTTGATTTTTTAAGGATGCTACAAGCTCTTGCATAGGCATATTGAGTATAAAAAACAGGATTTTTCTCCGATCTCTCTTTTGCTAAAGACAAATCAAAATCAAGATGAGTCCCTGCTCCTCTCTGAATAAAGAAGAATCTTGCAACATCTAACCCTACTTCATCAACTAATTCCTTTAAAGTTACATACTCACCTTTTCTTTTTGACATTTTGACTATTTTTCCTTCTTTAATAAGTCTTACGAGTTGCATTATTATAATTTCAATTTGTCCTTTTTTATATCCCAAAGCAACCGCTGCAGCTTTCATTCTTCCAATATATCCGTAATGATCAGCTCCCCAGATATAAATTAAAGAATTAAACCCTCTGTCAAATTTATCTTTTATATATGCTATGTCTGAAGCAAAATAAGTTTTTTCTCCTCCTTTTTTGATTAAAACCCTATCTTTATCATCACCAAATGAAGAGGATTTAAACCATAGCGCTCCATCTTTTTGATAAGTTAATTCCTTGTTTTTTAAAAATTCAAATGATTTTTCTATCTTGTTGTTTTCATAAAGACTCCTTTCTGAAAACCATTTATCAAAATTAATACCCATTAACTGAACGTCTGGCTTAATTATTTCTTCTAAAACAATATTGGCTGCCTCTATGCCTGCTTTTTCAGGATCTTTATTTTTAATCCTTTTCTTAAGCTCTTCAATATATTCCCCCTTATAAACAGCCTCGTCGTCCCCTAGAACAGAATGCCCTAACTTCTTTATCTGCTCCCCTATATCATTAACATAATATTCTCTTTCTACGTTAAATCCTGCTTTATCTAAAACATTTGCTAAAATATCTCCACAAAAACCACCTCTTCCATTCCCTAAAGTTAAAGGACCAGTTGGATTGGCTGATATAAATTCTACCTGAACTTTTTTTGTTTTTTTTCTAGTTAAATTTCCAAAATCTTTGCCTTTTTCTAATGCTTTTTTTAATTCATCTTGAAACTTTTTATGAGAAATAAAGAAATTGAGAAATCCGGGTTTTTTAATCTCTATTTTCTCAATCATTTTATCTTTTTCTATCTTCTTTTTAAGTTTCTCAGCCAATTCTATCGGATTTTCTTTAAAAAGAGGGGAAGAAATAAGAGAAATATTTGTGGCATAATCTCCATGTTCTTTTATTTTTGAGAACTCTAACTTTATTTCGGGAATAGAAAAAAGAAGAACTTTCTCTTTTTGAAGCTCTTTTATTGAATTTTTTATTAATTCTTTTAGTTCTTGACGTATCATCAATTTTATTTTACCGTTATAAGAAGGTTATGTCTAACTTAAACAAAGAAAAAATTGAATCAATTTACAATTTTAGGGAAATTGAGAAAGGAAAACTTTACAGATCTAGTCAACCAGATGAGAAGTTCCTTTCTTATTTAGAAGATTTTTACAATATAAGAACAATTGTTTCTTTGCGAAACAAAATTGAAAAATCAGAAATAAATTTTGTTAATAAAAAAGAGATATCCCTTGTCCATATTCCCTTGACCCCTCTTTCTATCCTTAGTAAAGAAAAAACTTTCACTTTTCTTAAATTATTTTCAGATAAAAAGAATTTTCCAATTCTCCTGCATTGCCGAAGAGGAAAAGACAGAACAGGTATTATGACAGCACTTTTTAGGTTATATTATCAAAACTGGTCAGAAAAAGAAGTTTTTAAAGAAATTAATGAAAAAAAAGTTAATCTTTTTTGGAAAATAACCATAAAATGGAAATGGAGAATGATAAGAGAAATTAAAAAAAATGAAAATCTTAATTGAAAACAAAAAAGTAGGATTTAGTTTTGATATAACAGAAAAATTTGAAGCAGGAATTGTTTTAATGGGGCAAGAAGTAAAATCCATAAAAACAGGGAAAATGAGCATTAGATCAAGCTACGTCATCTTCAAAAACAAAGAAGCTTATCTTATTAATGCTAAGGTACCTCCTTATCAACCTAAGAACACACCCTCTGACTATAACCTCATGAGACCAAGAAAACTCTTGCTAAGAAAAAAAGAAATAAAATATTTAATAGGTAAATCACAAGAGAAGAACTTGACTTTAGTACCAATCAAGGTATATATTAAGAAGAGAAAAATAAAGATTGAATTTGGATTAGGGAGAGGAAAGAAAAAATTCAACAAGAAGGAAAAAATCAAGAAGAGAGAAGAAGATATAAAGATTAGAAGAAATTTGAAAATATGGGGATGAATTTGTTTCGATGGAAAATGTTATTAAGACGAGCAAGTTGAGAATTGCAGTAAACTCAATAAACTTCTGCAAAAAAAATAAGTGTAAACTTATTCAAAAAACCTGCTTTAGCTTTTGCTTAAGGCAGCATCCGATCAGTCAATTCTCGATAAACTGAAAGGGTGTTATATTTCTCGAGATAGACAACTTTCGGATCTCCTAAAGGTTGTCGAAAAAAAAGGAGATAAAGTTATTGAATTTCTGTTTGTCTTTAATTCATTAACTTAAACAGACAGACTAAACTTGTAGATTTGTCTTAAAAAATTTTTCAGACGGGGATTCACCTCCCCCATCTCCACATTGAATAAAAGAACAATAGCTAACAATAGAATAAGATCAAGGAAAGTAAGAGTTGTTGATGAGAATGGTAAGCAAGCAGGAATTTTAGAATTACAAGACGCGCTCCGTCTTTCTTTGGAGCGCGGTTTAGATTTAGTACAAGTTACGGAAAAAGTTGATCCACCAGTTTGCAAGATAATGGATCTTGGAAAATATCTTTATCAAAAAGAAAAGAAAGAAAAGGGAGTAAAGAAAAAAGGAGGAGGAGGAGAAATGAAAGGAATTAGATTAAGTTTTAGAATCTCCGAACATGACATGGAAACAAAAGCGAAAAATGCAGTAAAATTTTTAGAAAAGGGCAATAGAGTAAGAGTAGAATTGCGTTTGAAGGGAAGAGAAAAAGCACTTGGAGATTTTGCCAGAGAAAAAATAGTTAAGTTTCTTGAAATAATTAAAGAAAAAGTGGAATATAAGACAGAAAGAGAAATAAAAAGACAACCTAGAGGAATAACAACAATAATATCAAAAAAAATAAGCTCCGTTAAAAATATTTAGTACTAACGGGGTTAAAAAAAATATAAAGTTGTTTGAAAGCGATTGTCTAATCGCATAAAGACAAACTTCTAACGGAGTGAAGACGAGAAAATCAATTACAAAAAGGTTTAAAATAACCAAATCAGGAAAGGTCTTGCGAAGAGCAAGTGGCCAAAATCATCTTAGGGGTAAAAAGTCTGGGAATGCAATCAGACAAAAAAGAGGATGGGTAGAATTATCCAAACCAGAATCTAAAAAAATAAAAAAACTAGTGCCAAATTCATGACAAGAGTAAAAAGAGGAACAATTGCAAATAAACGCAGAAAAAACATCTTAAAACACGCGAAAGGGTTTATGTGGGGAAGAAAGTCAAAATATAAGTTAGCGAAAGATGCGCTTCATCACGCATGGACTTATGCTTATCGCGACAGGAAAGTAAAGAAAAGAGACTTTAGAAGGATGTGGCAAATTCAGATTAGTGCTGCCTGTAGAAAACTCGGCTTATCATACAATAAATTCATAAATCAGTTAAAAGAAAAAGATATCACTTTAGATAGGAAAATCTTATCTCAGTTGGCCAAGGAGAAAAATGATGTTTTTGAAAAGATTGTAGAAGAAGTAAGAAAATAAGAAACTAATTGATACTTAAAAAGAATGCCTCAAAAGAGCATTCTTTTTTTAATCGCT
>CAZHQQ010000001.1:8842-25895 GCA_964534925.1 uncultured Candidatus Saccharibacteria bacterium
AAGTATTGGTTAAGTTTTAATTTTTCAGAAAAAACTTCTTCTATTTTTTTGTTTCTTACTTTAACTTTTAAAATAGTACTTTCCATTGTTCTCTCAGAAAAAGCCTGGTCAAAGATAAAATTTCCTAAACTATAAGCAATCCAACCATTTTTACTTTGCTCGTCCGAAGCATCTAGCGAAGGAGAGTATTCTTCAACCCCCAGGACAACGTGAGGATGATGTCCAATTATTAAATTTGCTCCACTGTCAATACAGCTTTGAGCGAAAGAAACTTGAAAAGAAGTAGGACCTTCTGAGTATTCTTTCCCTGAATGTAAAGAAACAATTAAAATATCAACTATTTCTTTAGATTCTTTAACTTTTTCAAGTACTTCAGATATGTCTTTATAATCAATCCAAGACATGCCAGTATATTCTTCTCCTGCCCTCCAGCTTCTGGGTCCCAAACTCGTATACGCTAGAAAACCAATCTTAGTATCATTAATTTCTTTTATCTTGAGAGAAAAAGCTTCTTCTTTATTAAACCCGGATCCGACATAATCTATATCATTCTCTTTTAAAATCCTCATAGTATCTTCTAATGCTATTCCTTGATAATCAAGCATATGATTATTAGCCAAAGACAAGACATCAAAACCTGCATAGACTAATCCTTCTATTGCTTTTGGTTCAAATCGAAAACAATAAGTACCTCCTACCCTAAGACCATTATCTGAAATTGGACCCTCTAAATTACCAAATAAAAGGTCTGACTTTTTAAGTTCATCAGTAATTTTTAAAAAGGGAAAATTAAAATCCCCATTTCCATATTTATCTATCTTGTCCTCAACTCCCCGATCAAGCATAATATCACCAACAAAAAAAAGATTTACTTCAGAATTATTCAAATTTTCTTTTTTCTGTTCGCCAATATCAGATAGAATTACTTGTTCGTCTTTTTCGCCCTCATTTAAACTAATTTCTTTTTCAAAATAAAAAAAATTTAAAATAAAATACAACAAGCCAGAAACTAAAAGAATTAAAAAAACTATTTTTATATTTCTATTTTTCATTTTTTATTACTATCATAGCCGAAGTTCCATCTGTAACATCTCCCTCTCCATCCCAATCGTGAATTGATTTTTCTAAAATTGGATACGAATAAACATAATCTTTTCCATGTTTTGTCCCTGGGTCATTTACTATAAATACATCTTTGGTGTATCCCTTAATTAATAACATATGATAAAGGGGTCCAGGAGGAGTAAAATAAGGATTTTCTAATAATCTCCCAGCAGTTGGAACAATAACTGGATATCCTTTTACTATTTCTTCTTTAATATTTTCTAAGGAAATATTATATATCACCTCTGTCTTATATCCATAATAATCTCTAACTAATTGAGCAACCTGTTCTGCTGAACTATCTTCGTAAAAATCATAGGTCTTTTTTTCAAAATCTACTATTTCACGAATTTCTTCATTGGCCTTAAAAAGGTTAGTACTTTCACTGTCCTGATAATAATAATGAACCATCAAAACAACTGCCTCTTCGCAAGCATGATCAAATGGAGGTTCCCAGTCCAACAGAGGAGCTTGGCATATAAAAGGAATATTCAAATCAAGAGATTTGGGAATATCAATTTCTTCTTCAAGAGATTCTCCGCTTTCTAATTGCACAACTCCCTGCTCGTCTTCTATTTTGTTGCTCTGTTCTGTCTTCCTATCGTTAGGTGAATCAATATTTAGCCAGTAATCAAAAAGAAAAAAACTACCAAGTATTAAACTAAATAAAATTAAAAATAAAAGTATCTCTGATATTTTTCCTTTCATCTTATTACTACACCACTATAATTAAATTTTTTCCAATTAGTTAAAAAATAAGAAGTAGACCAATAAATTCTTCCAGACAAAGGATCGTTTATAATAATTTTTGAGGGATTACCAGAATCACCGACAAACCCAACAATTAACCTCACATGAGTTTCCTTGAAAACTTCAATATGCTTCCCTTCTGGAGTATACCAAGAATAATCATGAATATTATCTATCGGAAGCACTCCCCAAAAAACTATTGAATTACCTAATTCAATTTCTCTTATTAAGTCTTTTAAGTTCCATTTAGAAAAAGCTTCTGATTCTCTCCATGTATTTGCTGCTTTAGCTACTGGACCCCAATGAACTCCATATCCCGTATTACACATTTTACCATCAATATCCCCAACATAGGCAGTAAAAGGATCTCCCCAAATATCTCCTTCGTGAGGAGTAATATCATAACCAATCTCTTCCATTATTTCCTCTTCGCTAACATATACCCCTTTCAACGCAAGAGCCATTTTTAGAGAAGCTGCTTCGCATGACAACGAGTAATCTTGCCAATCTAAATCAACATCAAGGATGGTCACATTAGGTTTTGGCTGTTCTGGTTCAGACAAATCTTCTTTCGCAAGAGAAATCTCTGGTTGATCTTCAATAGTATTTTCTTTTTCAAACCCATTATAAGAAATCTCATCAGAAGGATTTTTTTTAGTATTGAAAGAAAAAGAGGAATTACCAGAATAACCAATTCCAAAAATATTAGTTACATTATTTATTTTTACTTCGTATTGAGTGTCTGGCTCAAAATCGATTGCGGGAGTAAAAGTTAAAGTTCTAAAAAGATGATTTCCTATTAGAGAGTCTTTGAAATCCCACTGCCCGTAAGCTTTTGGGTTAATGGAATGGTTAAGAGTTTTTCTTTCCACCGGTTTATTAAATTTTATTATTAAGGAAGAATCAAAAGGCACATCTTGACTCTGATTTGAAGGATAAGTATTAATAACTCGCGGAGGAGATATAAAAAGATAGACACTTACTGAAATAATTATAGTTACTAATCCAATCAAGATTTTTATTTTCATTTATTTTCTCTTTTTTTTATTTATATCTAATTAAAACGTTATCAATGTAATACAAATGACTATTTCCAAAGATTTAATAATTTATTTAAAGGAAATGTATTCACAATATCATTTTTTTCGGCCCACCCTCTTCTTGCTTGAAAAACACCAAATTTCATATTTTCAAACTGGCTAATATGATGAGCGTCTGAATTGATAGCCATTTTAATCCCCATTTCTTTCGCTATCCTTATGTTTCTGTCGTTTAAGTCCAATCTTTTAGGATGAGCATTGATTTCCAAGATTACCCCAAAATCTTTAGCCGCTTTAAAAATCTTATCCCAATCAGCCAAATATTCATCCCTTTGTTTTAACAACCTGCCTGTCGGGTGAGATAATATTCTAACATAAGGATTTTTTATGGCTTTAATTATCCTTTTTGTCATCCTTTCTCTAGACATTTTAAAACTTGAATGCACTCCCGCAATAACATAATCAAGTTTCTTCAAAACTTCATCTTTAATGTCCAGAGAACCATCACTTAAGACATTTGTTTCTGCTCCCTGCAGTACTCGGAATTGTGAATTATTAGTTACAAGTTGCAGGTTAATTTTGATTATTTTCTTTCTCTGCTGAAGAAGTTCCTTTTCGTCTAGCCCATGTTCTATTCTTAAAAATTTAGTATGATCAGATATCCCTAGGTATTTATATCCTCTGTTAATGCAAGCTTTTGCCATTTCCGAAATACTATCTCTACCTCCATCCCACGAAGAATGAGAATGTAAGTCTCCCTTTATGTCTTTTAATTCTAATAACTCAGGTAATTTTCCTTCAATGGAAATCCTTACCTCTCCTCTATCTTCTCTTATCTCAGGAGGAATCCATTGCATCCCTAGAGATTCATAAATTTCCTTTTCGCTCTTCCCTGCTATCATCTTTCTTCCCCTAAAGACTCCATATTCATTCAATTTTAATCCTTTACTCATAGCTATCTTTCTCGTTGCAATATTGTGTTCCTTAGAACCAGTAAAATATTGTAAAGCTGCTCCAAAACTTTTTTCAGGGACAACTCTTAGATCAATTTCAAGACCCTGTTTTGTCATAATGGATGATTTCGTTTCTCCTTTACCCCAGGTTTTTACAACGCCAGGCATAGAAACAAAAAAATCCATTATTTTTTTCGCTTCATCGGAAGATTTCTTTCTAATGGAATCAGAATTTTTTATTGATATTAAAAAATCAATATCTCCTATTGTTTCTTTTTTTCTCCTGACAGATCCAGCTTCTGAAATTTTTTCTACTTCTTTTATCGTCTTAAGCCTTTTTTTAATTTTTTCAACTTTTGAAAGGACATCCCCTAAAAGAAATCGTCCTTTGCTTTTTTTTAAAAAAGAAATACTTTGTAGAATATTTTTTTCTGTTTTTTCTCCAAGTCCAGATAATCCTGCAATTTTATGTGATTTAACTGCTTTTTCTAAATCTTTTAAGTTTTTAATTTTTAGTTCTTTATAGAGTATTTTTACTGTTCTTGGCCCCACTCCTTCAACTGAAGTTAGTTCCTCCATTTTGACAGGCATCTTTTTCTTTAATTCTTGATAATATTTAATTTTTCCTGTTCTTAAATATTCTTCAATTTTTTGAGCAATACTTTCTCCGATACTTGGGAGTTCTTCTAATGCTTTTATCCCTCCTTTTCTATAAATCACAGAAACATCTTCTCTTAATTTTTTTAAAGTCAAAGCAGCCTTCTGATAAGCATAAGGTTTAAAAGGAATTTCTTTTGTCTTTAGGAAATTTGCAATCTCATAAAAAATTTTAGAAAGTTCCTGGTTTATCATAATCCAACAAAATTAGTGTGAACCTGTTTCTATTGAAGAATCATTTTCTTCGCCATCAAAAATATCTCTAAAATCCATTTTAAATCCTTTATCAAAAACTCCTTTTATATCGTTTTTCAAGCAGAGAAGAAGAATTACTCCAATAAGACCCATAATTCCAACACCGATAAAAATAGGATTAAATCCAAAACGAGTTACTGTCCAACCACCAACAAGACCCATAACTCCAACACCAACACCAAGAGAACTATTGCTTAATCCCCATTGGGTCGCTTCTTGTCCTTTATTAATATGTCTAGTAAAAATTGGGGACCACCCAGCAACACTAATCGCCATACCGACAGCATGGATAGCTTGTAAAATATAGATATGCCAAGGCGATGTGGCAAATATAAATCCAAAGGGGACAACCGATGCAACAAAAAGACCTATCGTCAAAAACCAATAATCATCTTTTTCGCCAAAACATTTATCCAAAAATATACTTGCAGGCATTCTTAATATAGATCTAGTAATTAGGTAAACGGCTGCAGCTATTCCTACAACAAAAGCAGAACCGCCTTCAATCTTTCCTACGATATAAAGAGCAAATATAGGAGTAATTAATCCCCATCCACTCCAAAAAACTAAATCGCTAAGGATTAAGAATTTAACAACACGATTAATTTTAAATTTCATTATTTTAAAAGATTAATTATTATTTTATTTTAACATAGTTAGGAAAACGATAAAGTGAGAAGGAGATTGTGCTTGACAAATTAATAAAACAAGAGTATAATATTAAACATATAAAAACAGCTTTTATTCTTGTGAGGATCTGCCTCTGTTACCTCCTTTCGAGGTCCCCTAAGAGTCTGTCTCTGGAATTTATTCTAAAGAAAGATGGGGATATCGGTCTCGTACCGAAAAGATTCTTACAAGATCAAAAGCTGTTTTTGTTTTGTTTTTATTAGATAGAGAGAGAAAGATTATTAAATAAATACCAAATAATAAAACAAGAAATTATAATAAGGATAATAAAATCAAGTTTGCTCATATAAAATTAATAACGAATTTTATAATAAATAAGACCAAAATACTCATGGAAAGCCAGGTCTGATTTCTTAAGATTTTTAGAGTCAGGAAGGATGTCCAAAATACTTAAAACTTCTTCTTTTTTAAAGTCAGTTGGAGCAGGGATAGGATTTAGCCCAACTTTTTCGAAGATATAAATAGATCTAGGCATATGCATAGCAGAAGTCACCAAAGCAAATTCCTTTTCTCCTACCATCTTCTTTAGTTCTAATGCTGACTGATAAGTATCTTTTGAGTTTTCTTCAAGAATAATATCTTCTCTTGAAACTCCTAGGCTGACAAAAAAGTCAGATATTAAGGAACCAACATTATCAACCAAAGAAAGGGGATCACTTCCTGAAATAATAATTTTAATATTTTTTTCTTTTTTAAAATAAATTTGCGTAGCACCAACGGCTCTCGACAAAGTACTTTCAGATAACTGACTACTTGAAGGGTTATTCTCTCCTTTTATCCCTCCGGTGAGTAAAACCAACATATCAATATTTGCAATTTCATCTTCTGATATTTCCTTATAATGGCTTTCAAGAGGTGTTATCAAAAAATCAGCAAGACCCGTAGAAAATATAAAATAAGAAAGTATACCAATTAAAATAAAGAAAATCCCGATTTTCTTTTTTTTGAGAGAAAAAAAGAAACCAAGTAACAAAAAGACAAAAATGAAAAAACTTGGCATTAAAAAAGCTTGCAAAATTTTAAATATCAACATATTAATCTATTAAACTAAAAAGCACTCACACCCTTTATTTCCTAAAGATTAAAAGTGGTAAAGCTAAATAAAGAGTTATATTTTATAAACCCTGTATCCGTCTCTTACTTTTTCGCTAACCTTAAGACCTACAGAATCTCCCTTTTTCGCTTTTTCAACTTTTTCGTGTTCAACTTCCATTGATCCTACTACTTGCTCAAAGTCAGTATCACCTCCAATGACTCTTATATTATCTCCTGTTTTCAAGTCTTCCGAAAGTCCAATTACTGCAACTCCTATGTTTCCGAAATAATGAGTCATCTTTCCTATTAATTTTCCGTCTTCAATTTCTTCTGACATAATGTTTTAAAACTTAAAATCAATAGATTAACGACCTTTATGTTCTTTTTTTATAATTTTAATTAATTCTTTCACAAGTTTTTTTGGGTCAGAATCATATATAACCTTTGCAGCTTTTCTGTGAGGACTACTCAGTAAATCTTTAATAATATCTGCAGTCCCTCCAGATCCCGTCAAAACTCCTATTGGTTTTTTATCTTCGTAAGCAATCGTAAATTCATTTAAGGTGCCCATTCTGCCACAACAAATAATTACTCCGTCAGCAGCCCTTGTCATTAAAAGGTTTCTGCCACTATAATCAAATCCAGTATAAACTACAACGTCAAATTGATCTAAGGGAAGCCTATAGGCTTTTATATGTGCTTTCTCGGAAGCAGCAGGAGAGAAACCAATACTAACCCCTTTCTCTTCCTTACAGCCTTGAGCGGAAAAGTAGGGAGCTCCTGTCGTTGCTCCTGTAATTAAAATACATCCCTGACGAGCAATTTCTCTTCCCACTTCTCTTGAGAGCTTTTTAATATCTGCACAACAATGGTCTATTTCGGCAGCACCACTAACTGCAATTTTATATTTGTTTTTCATATATTTACATTTTACCCTCTAATCAAAAAACAGTAAAGAGCGTATAAATAACGAGATCATTTAAACATTTAAACATCCTAACATTTAAACATTTAAACATTTAAACATCCTAACATTTAAACATAAGAGAAAAGAGAAAAGAGAATGAGAATATAGACGCTTACAGAGGCAATATGTTTTTCAAGGTAGCTCTCGGAGGTCTGTTGGCATGGTTCCGCTGAAAGCGGACAACAGACCGAGAGTGCAGGACGGCAAATCACGCTGGGATTTGAACGTCCGATACCTTGAAAATTTATTGCCGATGGATAGATAACTAATCCGCCGGCCGGCGGACGGAATACTCTTATCAGGCCCTGATTTTAGCTCAAGAAGAACGATTCTCTGTTAAATTCGTAATTCCTTTCCCCTTCTCTGCTACTATATATATATTACAATGGTTTCCTTTTCTATTTCTCACAATACCGACATCCCTAACAGAAAAACCAGCTTCTTTAAAAAGATTAATTAATTCTTTTTTAGAAAAAAAGTGATAATATCTATTAAATTTATTTTCGCCTAGATTATTTTTCCAAGGAAGAAACATGTCTCCAAAATCAAGTTTTGAAAGAAAAAAGAGTTTTAAAAAGGTAAATTTTAAAAGAGATATTATGATTTTCTTCTCTTTAGCTTCCCAAACCGTAAGAACACATAGTTTCCCTGGTTTTAAAGTTCTTCTAATCTCTTTTAAAAAGTTTAAGCGTAATTGTTTTGATGGAATATGATGTAATACAGCAATACTATATATTTTGTCAAAATAATTTTCAGGGAAAGGGATGTTAAGGGCACTTGCTTCTATAAAATTGGCATTGGGATTTTTTTGTTTCGCTATCTTTATAAGACCTTTGCAACTATCTATCCCAACATATCTTTCTGTGTAATTTTTAACAATTTCGCAAAATCTTCCATTCCCACAACCTAAATCCAAAAAATTATCATCAGGATTAATGTATTTCTCAAATAAAAATTTTATTTCGGGCCAAATCCTATTTCTGGTTAAAGAAAAATGGTCAGTAATTAATTCATAACCTTTATTATTTTCCCTTATTATTTTTTTTGCGTATTCTTTATTCATTAAAAATTCTCAAAATTTATAATATTTGTTCAAAATGGTTTAGAATAGGAGAAGAAGTATCTATGAAAAATATAAACGAAGACATAATAAAAGAAATAATAAAGAAAAGAGTCAATACTCCAGACGATTTATCTTCTGTTAAAAGAAAGATGGCAAAAAGATACGTTCTTCCCTGTTCTTCTAATATAGAATTATTAGAATCTTATCGCAAATTAGTAAAAAATAAAAAGATAAAAAAATCATTGAAAATTGAGATTCTTCTTAGGGTGAGACCTGTGAGATCTCTCTCTGGTATTGTAAATGTTTCCGTCTTAACAAAGCCATATCCTTGCCCAGGAAAATGCATATATTGTCCCGACATAAAGGGAATTCCAAAAAGTTATCTAGACAAAGAGCCTGCCGTAATGAGAGCTATCCTTAATAATTACCATCCGAGCAAACAAGTTTCAATGAGATTGAGATCTCTAAGAAAAACCGGCCATCCGATTGATAAGGTAGAATTAAGAGTAATCGGAGGAACTTGGAGTTTTTATCAAAAAAGATATCAAACATGGTTCATTAAAGAATGTTTCAGAGCTTGTAATGAATTTGAAAGAAAATTAAAAAACAATAATCAATCTTTAAAGCATCAGCAAAAGATAAACGAAAAAGCGATATCAAGAATAGTAGGATTATCAATAGAGACAAGACCTGATTTTATTGATAGAAAAGAAATTATTAGGATGAGAAAAATGGGAATTACCAGAGTCGAGTTGGGAGTTCAAACTATTTATAACGATATCCTCAAAATGAATAAAAGAGGCCACGATATCGAGGAGACAAAAAGGGCAACAAAACTCCTTAAGGACGCCGGATTTAAAATATGCTATCAAATGATGCCTAATCTTTTTGGTTCAGATTTAAAAAAAGATGAAAAAATGTTTAAGGAACTTTTTTCAAATCCTGACTTTCAGCCCGACCTTCTTAAGATATATCCAACAGCAATTATAAAAGGAACTTTGCTTTATAAATACTGGAAAAATGGCAAATATAGCCCCTATTCAAAAAAACAACTTATCTCCCTTGTTAAAAAAATTAAGAAAATAATTCCATATTACGTAAGGATACAAAGGATAACAAGAGATATTCCCTCTTCTAAGATAGTTGCCGGACCAGCCAAAATATCCAATCTTCGACAAATAATTGCGCAAGACATGCAAAAAGAAGGATGGAAATGCAAATGCATAAGATGCAGAGAAGCTGGAAGAAACTATTCTAAAAAAGAAAATAACAATAAAAGTTTTTTAAAAAAAGAGTTAAAAATGTTTCGTCAGGAATATGATGCTTCTGGAGGAAAGGAGATTTTCTTAAGTTTTGAAGATAAAGAAAGAGAAGTGCTTTACAGTCTATTAAGATTAAGAATTCCTTCTAATGATAAAAATATGATTCCTTCGCTAAGAAATTCAGCTCTGATTAGAGAAATTCATACATATAGCCAGCTTGTTCCAATTGAGAAAAATAAATCTTCCCTAATTTCAGCCCAACACAAAGGGCTAGGTAAAAGATTAATAAAAGAAGCAGAAAAAATAATTAAAAAAGAATTTTCGATCCATTCTGTTAAATCCATCGAAGGCAGTACAAAAAAATCACAATTCAACAGAGTAAAAAAAATAGCCGTTATTTCCGGCGTGGGAGTTAGAAAATACTATCAAAAGTTAGGTTATTCTCTTCAGGATACCTACATGGTAAAAAATATTTGCAATTAGGAAATGATAAAAATATTAATCCCTCTTTACCCTTATTAAGCCTGAACAAGGAACAATTTCTATATTCTTTTTCTCTAGTTCGTCCAAAAATAAATTAACGCCAAGAGAGTCAGAACTCATATGTCCAGCAATAACAATGTTAAGATTGGCCTTTTCGGCTTCTTTTTTATGTTCTTCTGAAATATGCATACCAATTACAGTCCCTACTCCAGCATCAACCAATTTCTCATAGAGCTTAGGAGAACCTTCTGCACCACCAGTAATTTCCGTTAAGGCAATTTTTCCACAACGATTTTCTTTATCGCCAACAAAAATTTTTGGACCTACTCCAATTTCACACGCTTTTTGATACTCTGGTATTTTTTTAAGAATAGAGATTAAATCTCCTAATCTCTCATATTTTCCTTTCTCAATTAAATTTCTTAAAAAATTAGCAGCTAAATTATCGCATGGAGTATGAGAATTCATCAGATTCATTTTCATTATCTTCGCAGCATCAACCGTTCTCTGATGATTTAAACCATTAACTCCTCTGGCTACCTCGCTAATTCTCGGCTTCATTAATCCTTCGGCAACATTGATAGGAACTCCATAAAAATTCATAACATCGCACTGCAAGTCCATAACTTCAGCAAGACTAGCCAATCCCTTACCTGTAGGATGATGAGCTATTATTAAATCTACTCCTCCTATCTTTTCTGCCATTAAAAGCTCAGCGGGCCCAATGTCAATTCCGACCAAGACCTTCCTTACCTCTTTGTCTTGAGCAATATTATAGATTCTCGAGTCTAAATAAGGATTAACTAAAGCTTCTTTATCAAAATACTGTTTTTCCTCTTCTGACAATCTCTCATATTTTTCCTTTTTTCGTTTTAAAAATTTATCAATACCCTCTTTACCTCTAAAGTCAGTATCAATCCCCATCATTATCGATAAATTATAAATATCTTTAACTCTCATCTTTCTTTTTTGGTTTAGAGTCCTCTTTCTTTTTTGGTTTAGGACTCTCTTTCTTTTTTAGCTTAGGATCCTCTTTCTTTTTTGATTTAGGATCTTTTTTCTTTTTTGATTTAGGATTTTTTTTCTTTTTTAGAACCTTGGCATAGAGATCATTTATCATCTTTTGTTCTTCTTCCAAACTCAAAACTCCTCGGCGAATCCGAGCTTTTTCTGTTCGTATAAATCTTCGTACCGAAGATGGTAATCTTATTCTTGACATATATAAAAGTAACTTTTAACCACAATAATATGTTTAAAAATTTATTAGGATTCATAAAAAAATAACATTCCGTTACTCAATTTCTGTTATTTCCCTTTGATAACTTTCAAGAGAGTCAGTTTTGCTACTTTTCCGCCGAGAATATTTTTTTTCAATAACATTGTCGTCTTATTAATGCTATCGTCAGTAAAAAAAAATCTCTCGCTTCGTGATTTGTAGTATATCACACTTATTTTAATTTTCCAGCTTTTTATAAAATCAAAGAAAAATCCTATTTACTCAATTTTTTTATCAATTCCTCTTCTAAAATATCAATTTTCTTTCTTGGTATCCTATGAGAGCTAAGATTTTTCTTCATCCAATCAATTCCCTTTTTTAATTCATTTCGGTCAATGCCTCTTTGGGCACCATCCTCTTTCATATCGCCTCGAAAAATTTTTTCAACCTCCTTTATCTCTCTCGGGGTAAATCTTTTTTGTCTTAAGTCAGCACGGACTTGCATAAATTCTTTTTCTGAAATATTAGGTTCGTAGCCAAATAAACTCATAAAACTTTAAATCGACATATTAAGACCTTTAATCAGATTATGGTCTCAAGACCAAATTAATTTAAAAAATAAAAAGCCTCAAGATTAATAAAGCTTCTTATATGTTAAATAAAATACCTTTTCCTAATCCTTGCACACTTACGTAAAATGATAAATCGAATTTTTTTATTTTTTCTTTTTTAACCATTTTTCGATAGAATTGATTAGTTGAGAAGGGTTAAGGTCTGTCTTGAGAAGATATTTTATTACCTTAAGTTTCTTCCCTTCTTTTTCTAGATCAGGATCAGTATAATTTGTTAAAATAAAAAAGGGAATACCAGATATTCCCTTTTCCTTTCTTACTTTTTTAAGAATTTCTATTCCATTTATATCAGGTAAAACAAGATCTAAAAGTACTAAATGAGGTTTCTTCGATTTACCCTCCTTTATATCTTTAAAACTTTTTTCTGCTTCCTCTCCAGATCCAGCAACCTTAACATTGAACCCAGCTTTTTTTAATACTGTGCTATATATATCAACAATACAAGGCTCATCTTCAATTAATAGAATATCCTTGCCTGACATAATCCTATTGTATCTCAATTAATTTTAGAAGGCAATTCAATCCAAAAAATTTTATATTTCTAATTCTTGGGCAACTTTTTTATCAAGATCAGTCGTAATAAGATTTCTTATATCTTTTGTTTTTACCCATTTGATTTCTGCTATTTCGTGAGGTTCTTTTGGCTTGGCAATAGGTTTTTCTGATCTAAGCTTGCAAAGATGGTAAACAATAAAAACAAAAATTTGAGGATGCATTCTTAAAGAGATTTGTTTTATTGATTCAATCTCATATCCTGTTTCATCTAGGACTTCTCTTTCGACACATTCTTCTCTGCTTTCTTCAAAGCGTTGTTTCCCGCCAGGAAAAGCCCATTCCAAAACTGAACCATCTCTACCAGTTTCTTTTTTCACTCTCCGGATCATTAAAGCTTCATCCCTCTTATTCACAATTATTCCTAAATTGATAAATGTTTTAGCTTCTTTTTTATCACTCATATTTTAATTTCTTGTTAATTAATCTTAGAAGGCAATTCAATAAAGAAAGTGGAGCCTTCTCCTTTGCCTTTACTTTCGGCCCAGACCTTTCCTTTGTGAGCATTTATGATGTTAGAAGCGATATAGAGACCTATTCCCTTTCCTAGGCCATGTGCCCTTTGAGCTTCCTTGCTCCTTTCAAATATTTTAGTAAAGAGAGTTCTTGCTTGTTCTTTTGTCATACCCATACCAGTATCTTTTATCTTAGTTAAAATACTATCTTCTTTTTCTTTAATCGTTATCTCAATACCTCCTTTTGCTGTATATTTTACTGCGTTGTCTATGATATTGTAAAAAGCTTCTCTCAGTTTATCTTTGTCTGCTTTAATATAAAGAGTTTCTTTTGGTTTTTTTAATTTAAGAGTAAGTTTCTTCTGGTCTGCTTCCATTTTAAGATCACTCATTATTTCCTTAATGATAATTTCTAGTTTAATCTTCTTGGGTTTTAATATTTTCTTTCCCATTTGGAATTGAGATATATCAAGAAAACTATTCACCAATCTAATTAATTTCTCTATTGATTCTTGGAAGTATCCTAACTTCTCCCTTGCTTTATCTGAAATCTTCCCATAATCTCCCTCAATTATCATTGAGGAATATCCCTTCATAATGGTCAGGGGAGTTCTTAGGTGATGCTGAGTTGCCATAATGAACTGATTCTTTGCCTGACTTAAACGTTTAAAGTCTTCTGCTATCTTTTCTGCCTTCTCTCTCATCTCTACCTCCTTATTAACGTAATTAAGAAGAGATATTAAGGGAATGGCAATGAAAATAAATAATACAATTCTCTCAAAAATTCTCAATTCTATTTCTGGTATTATGATAAAAGTTAAAAGAAAAACTAAAATACTAAAAACCAAAATGTCTGCCACTAAAACTTTAGCAAAAAGTTTTTGGGTAGTGATAGCGTAAGTAACTATTAAAGTAAAAATAGGGATTGAAAGATAAGTTATGGGATAGATAGATATACCATAAGCTAAGAGCATTCCCAGTGCAGCAAAAGACAAGACAAAAAAAGCTAAAATAAGATAAAAAGTCTGCCTTCTTTTAAATGGACTATTTTCTTCCTTCCTCCATTCAACAAATAGATTATAAATAGCAAAAAGAACAACAATTATGGTAAAAACAAAAAAGAAATGATGCCCAAATTGGGCACGACTGTGACAGCCCCATTTGTAATTAAAAACATCTTTAATAAGGTAATCGGTCCTAACCAAAAAAGAAAAGAAAATAGAAAGAGAATAAAAAAGATATAGTAATTTTCTCTTTTTTATTCCGCAAAACTCCAATGAAAAATGGTAAACCAGTGTAGACATAAAAGCAGCAGGGATATAAAGAAATTTATCCCAAAACAAAACTGCCTGATCATTACCACAGTTTTTCCACATTAAAAAAGTTCCCAATATCCAAAAGGCTTGAGTGACAGTCAAAATAAAGAAAATTAAACTAGTCTTATTTCTTACTCTATACCAACCGTAAAAACCGACAAAAAATATCAGAATACCGCTCGGTAAAAGCAAGTAAATTGGGAAGGGAATCTGAGTCATTTATTTCTTTCTTAACTTATAATGGAGAATTTTACCAATATTACTTTTGGGAAGTTCTTTAAAAAACTCTATTTCACGAGGAACTTTAAATGGAGTGAGCTTTTCTTTACAATACTCAATTAAATCTTTTTCCGAAAGTTCTTTTCCTTCTTCTAAAACAACGCACGCTTTTATAGATTGTCCGTAATAATCATCTTTTATTCCGATCACAGCCGATTCCTGAATAGCTGAATTACCTTCTAAAACTTTTTCAATCTCTCTTGGCCAAACTTTTTCCCCCCTTACGTCTATCATATCGTCTACTCGTCCTTCTATATAAAATACTCCATCTTTATCCATTTTCCCTATGTCTTTAGTTCTAAGCCAACCATCTTTTAAAACTTCTTTCGTTTTTTCAGGTTTCTTCCAGTATCCTTTAAAGACTTGGGGTCCTTTAAACAAAATTTCTCCTGAGTGGCCTGGAGGGACATCTTCCATTGTTTCAATATCAACGATCTTAAGATCGCAACCATAAATGGGGATTCCAACAGAACCCATCCTTTTAATATATCCCTCGGCTAAAGAATCTAATAATATCACTTGAGAACTTTCCGTTAATCCGTACCCTTCGATTAAAGCAGATTTAGGTGCCATTTTCTGTATTTTTTTCCAGAGATAAGAAGGGATTGAGGTACTTCCGCTACTACAAAGAGTTAAAGAATCAAGTAAAGGTTCTTCGGGATGTTTTTGAAAATAATTCCAAAAAGCAGCATACATAGCAGGGACACCCTCAAAGAAATTAACTTTGTATTTCTTAATTATTCCTATAGCCTCTTCTGTTTTAAATTTAGGAAGAAATATCATCTCCCATGCTTTGTAGGTCCCCATAGAAATACCAGAGATTAATCCGTAAACATGGAAAGAAGGAACTATAATTAAGAGTGACTTTATTGAAACTTCTTTTAAGAATTCTGCCATACTCAAAACATCCGAAATAACATTAAAATGAGTAAGCATTACACCTTTAGAATCTCCTGTCGTTCCTCCAGTATAAACTATCATAGCTAAATCTTCTTTTGGATTTATTTCAACCCGATTATAGTTCGAAGGACCTTTTGAAAGATCTTTGAAATCTATTGCATCAGGGCAGGGATAAGATTTAATTTTTCCCAACAGTCCTCCTAATATCCTTTTAATAGGAGGAAAATAATCAGCTATATTTGTTATGATAATTTTTTCAATCTGAGAAGTTGCTTTTACGCCTTCTTTTACTTTTTCATAAAACATGTCCAGAGAAATCACCATTCTTGGCTCTGCATCTTTAAAGAAATATTTCAATTCTTCTCCTGTGTAAAGAGGGTTCAAAGAAATAGGAACTGCTCCTGCTTTTAATGTCCCCCAAAAACTGATTAATAGCTGAGGACAGTTTGGAAGCAAAAAAACAATTCTATCCCCTTTATGAATGCCCTGCTCTTGGAGAGAATAAGCAAATCTATCCGAAAGCTCTTTTAGTTCTTTAAAAGTTATTTCTCTGTCGTAAAATATAATAGCTTTTCTATCGGGATATTTTTCTGCCGAATCGTCTAAAAATTTATACAAAGGAACTTCTGGATAATTTAAATGATTAGGACCATCTTTAAAATAATGTTTGAACCAGGGACGATCATCAGGAACATAATAATTTGGGTCTGACATAATTTTTAAAATATTATTTTTGAACCTTTTTAAATTTTTCTGAAGGAATTGATTTATTAAAACTTGTAAAATCGGCTAAAGTTAAGCCGTATTTCTTACCCCACTCAATTGTTTCTTTCAAGTGACTAATGCTTACTTCTCCCGTATAGTTTTCCTTTCTTTCTTCGAGTGTCTGTAAAATCACTTCTGTCATACAGGCAAAGCCAACGTTTTTTGGAGTTCCAACGTCCATCCCAACATCAATATTTTCCCATTTTACTCTTCCCCCATCAATAGCAATTACATCAGGTCTTACTTCGTTAATATTAGAAGGCACATCAGATGGTTCAGCAACATCAATAACAATAGCATTCTTTTTTAAAAATTCGGGACGGACCAAAGCGTCTGGATGACATGTCGCTGTTACCACTATATCAGCTTCCTTAATACTATGAATATCAACTGACATTTTATATCTATCTCCTTCTAAACATTTTTTTAATCTTTCAAGTTTTTCTTCTGTTCTCTCAATCAAAATTAAATCAATTCCTTTTTGATTAAAATATTTTACAATAGCTTGCCCTATCACTCCAGCAGCTCCAACAACTGCTAATTTTTTATTAAATAGATTTACGCCTGATAGTGAGACTGCTTTTTCAACGGCCCGAATAGAGATAGCAGCCGTATATGTATTTCCTGTAGTAATATTCATCTTAATATCAGGATTGTTGATAAGCCAATTCCCAGCTGA
>CAZHQQ010000002.1:0-25694 GCA_964534925.1 uncultured Candidatus Saccharibacteria bacterium
AATCTATGCAGGGTCAAACCCTGATTTGAATCTATGCAGGGTCAAACCCTGATTTAAATCTATGCAGGGTCAAACCCCGCAATAAGTAATTTATGATTGGTTGACACCAGGTGTCAACCGATTTTAAGTTTTGTTTGCAGAATAAATATTTTTTTTATGTCTTACAACTCATTTCGTATGGCAATCTATGTTGTTCGTATAACTTATTTTATCGGATAACATAACTTGACAAGAATTGATATTCCGATTAATATATAAAAACAGAACAGTTTTTGATAACCGTTCTGGTTGTTAATATGATGCGTTCAGGAAAACACATAAATCAATTAAAAGGAGAGTTGACATATAAGGCATTTATCCCAAATTATCTGCCCTTTAGTCTTAAAAAAAACCCGGAAATAGATATTTTGTTATCTGAGGCTAATTTAAACTTAGGTAGATTAGATGGTATTTCGGATATAGTTCCGGATATAGACTTTCTTACATTGATATTTGGGAGAAAAGAAGCAACTTTTTCTAGTCAGGTGGAAGGAACTCAGGCAACATTTGCAGACGTCTTAAAGGCAGAGGCAAAAGTTGAAGACAAGGATATCCCTGCCGATGTAAGAGAAATTTTCAACCATATTAGTGTAATGAATTATGGAATAAAGGAGTTAAAAAAAATTCCCTTATCTCTAAGACTTATACAAGGAATACATAAAAGACTACTCAAAGGTGTAAGGGGTCAAGAAAGACAACCTGGGCAATTTAGAAAAACTCAAAATTGGGTAGGTGGACCAACAATTCAAACAGCGGCTTATGTCCCTGCTCCACCTCAAGAGATCCTATCTTTATTGGGAAATTTAGAAAATTTCTTGCATGACAAAAAACCCATTCCTCCATTAATTAAAGCTGCTTTAATCCATGCTCAATTTGAAAACATCCATCCTTTTCTAGATGGTAATGGGAGAATTGGTCGTCTTCTTGTAGCTTTTTACCTTTGGCATCAGAAAGTATTAAAACACCCTATACTTTATTTATCTGTGTATTTCAAAAAAAATCAAAAAGATTACTATTATTGGTTGAATAATTTCCATGAAAAAGATGATATTGAAGGATGGATAAAATTTTTTTTAAGGGGGGTAATCACAACCGCTAAAGAAGAGTTTGAAACAGCTCAAAAAGTTTTAGATTTAAAAGAAAAAGATACTCAAAAAATTACAGCCGAACTTACTCGTGTTAGTAAGAATGGCCTAGTTCTTCTTAAAAACCTCTATAAAAATCCTTTTGTTTCGTTGAAAAGTGTAGTTTTATTTACTGGATTAAGTAAATCAAATGCTCACTATTTACTTAAAAGAGTAGAAAAAACTGGCATATTAAAAGCTTTGCCCTCTAAGCCATATAGAACAAAAACTTACATTTATAAAGAATACATGGATTTATTGAATGCCTAATAATTATCTTGCTATCCGATAAGATAAGTTATAAGAACAAACACAGATTGTCATACAAGATGCGTCATAAGACATAAAGAATTATCTTTTTAATAATTTTTAGGTTGAACAAGTTTTATAATTTTTATTTCTAATGTCATAAAAAATTCGTGACTAAAAAAATTAGTTTTTCGTCTATTTTTCTCCAATCAAAAATTCTAAGTACGTCCTACAAAAGGAGGAAGAATTGCTGTGGAATATAATAATTCAGATTTTTTAATTGAAAACATCTTTTGTAACGGAGGAGAAATAGGAAACCTACCGGAAGAATATGACATATCGGATGCATTGGGAGAAAATGGGACCATCGTCATAAACGGAATAATTACACAATCACCAGAGTAAAACAAAAAAATTAAATCAGGGTCAAACCCTGATTTAAATCTATGCAGGGTCAAACCCTGTAACATATGATCGGTTGACACCTGGTGTCAACCGATTTTATAATTATCTAGCCTGCCCGGAGAACAAATTGAGAAGCAAAAATTTTTAATTTATTTCCCATATAATATTATTATATCAAAAAAACCGTCTGATTGGCGATTTTAATTCATTCAGTTTGTATTAAATGTCTCACAACACATCTTGTCTGTCGTTCAATCTATGACGTGAGTCGCGAAATTATTCATCTAAGCTAATGTGGATAAACCCCCTTGACACGTTCTGGAGATAGGGTTAAATTAAAAGTGCACCTGTGAGAGCTATGGCTCTCCCGCGGTCAATACATAAACTGCAGACGGGTGTTTTTTTTTAATCTTCTTCTAAGTTTCCAGAGAAAAATATTTTTTTCCTAAGAGAATTTTTAGTTGTTTTCCAAGAAGGGTATAGACTATAAAAAATTTTGTTTCCACCTTCTATTTCTTTGATAATTATTTTTAATCTCACCTCCTTTATAATTGCGATAAAAACGTAATAGCGAACTAACTTTGCTCTTTTTTCCCAACGAGAATTGATGTTTTGTCTCACTAGCATCTTTCGTTCATCGTATTCTTGTAGAGTATGTGACCTAGTGATAATATCGGGAACTAAAGATATAAGTCTCAACCTTGTATGTTGCTCTAGGCTAGATCTACCCCTATTCCACGTTTTAAATAATATATGATCAAAACCTTCATTATTAAAAAAAACCTCGTCCTTTAAACACGGACACCAAACTTTTCCAATTTTTTCATATATTTCTTTAGCTTTTTTCTTTGTCTCTTCTAATTTCTTTTCATCAATTTGCATTATTTTAATTTAGCATAAAAATTACCTTTCAGCGACTCATGTCATTGAACGACAGACAAGATGTGTTGCGAGACGTAAAAGAAAAAGCCCCGATGGATTCCAACGAGGCATTAAGAACTCCTACTATATATGATTGGTTGACACCTGGTGTCAACCAATTTTATTTGGACAAAAAAAAGAGCGGGCAGATAGTATACTTATGTATGCTTTGACTTGCCCGCTTTTATCATGAGTAGATTAGACTTCTGTTGTTTGGTTAAAACATGAAAAATGAGAATATCCGTGGAGACGCTTGTTTGACAGAAGTCTAATCTACGAAAGAACTATTATGTAATAACATTACATCTTTAACTTAGTACCTTTTAAAAGTTTGTCAAGGGCTGAGGAAAAACTAAAGGAGATCGGTTGACACCTGGTGTCAACCGGGAAGATTAATCGGGGTTTAATTTTATATAGGTATATAAAAAAAATGCGGAGAAAAATCTCCGCATATTTATGTAAAAATATTTTTTTACTTTTTACATTTAGGCTATCATAAATTCCAAATCCTTCCATCCATAGATTCTCTTCCCGCGAATACATTCCTTATTATAGGGAGTGTCAAAAATAATTGTTTGACATTTTTTTCTGAGACTCTCTATGATCTCAGAATTACTTTCAATAATAGTATTTACTTTTTCTCGTCCAACAATTTTAAGCTTGCTTTCACATGCATGCCCCCTATTAATATAGTAAATCCTATCAAATGGAAGCTTGTTTCTCTCAAGAGATTGAATGGTTAATCTGTTCAATAAACTCGGTCTCGTTGTCCAATAAATCAGTTTATGATTACGTTTACCATTCCTTAAAGTGTTAAGAATTTTTTTAGCGTCATTCCTTGCTTTTAAATTTTTTAGAAAACTTCTATTTCTAAACGCTTCCTTTAACCACATTCCTCTTTCTGTGGATAAATAAAATTTGTTTCCAACATTAAAAGAATACCAATCTATTTCTCCATCAAACTCTTCATGAAATTTTATTTCTAAAAATTTACGAGTTGAGAATATTACTTCATCTAGATCTACTGCAATTGTAATTTTAATCGCCTCCTCTTAATATTTAATAAATTCAATAATTTTAGTATTTCAGTGTAAGCTGATCTGCTGATTTATCTTGTTCTATCTCCCATTCAAAAAGCATTTTCGGAATAGATTTTTTGTCCTGTTCATACAAAACATTTTCTACTACTTTTATTTTTTTACCTAAGACAAACACCATTCCTAAACAGAAAGTAAAACTTTCAGATTTTGGATCGCAAAATATGTGAACCTCGTCACTCCATCCAATCCATGAACAGATTTGTTCGGATATGTCGTATAACTTGACATCTAAATTAATATCTTTTGCTAGTAAAAATACGGCATTACCTTTTTTCTTTTGAAATTCCGCATATTTTTCCATCTTTTCCAACGATACAACTCTTCCGTCACCTATCGGTCCTAAGATACAAATTCTTTTCATTCTTTTTTAGCCCTCCTTTCTAGAGCTCTCTTCTTCTCGATTGCATTGCACTTATCACAGTCACCATCTACTCTGTCACACACGCCCGCTGAAACCCTACATAATTCCCATAGCCAACATTTTTTCTTTCTTTTCATTCATATCATCACCTCCTTTCATATTTTTTCTTCTATTAACTTTTCAAATAACTAAAAAAATAATTAACTAATAATCATTTAATGTTTGTTTATACCACAAAAACACAAAGAATACAAGTCTTTGTGTTTCTATTAATATTAAGTACGTGCCCTTTGAAAAAAAATAAAACAAGAAAAAGAAATTAGAATCCGCTAAATTCTCTTATGAGAGAAATAGGAAGAACAACTAATTTCCCCTGTTCGTCTATTTCGCTTAGGCCAAGTATTTTCCCCTGTATGTCAAATACAGAAGAACCAGAAGCAATTTCATTTTCAAATATATTAGTATGAATAAAATCTTCTTTAAAATATTTAATTATGCCTTCGTTTGTCATTTTGGAAATTTCTCCTTTCTCGTCGAAAATAGTTCCTACTAAAAATATTCTTTCTCCAATTTCTTTTTCTCCAATATTTCCAAAATCAACAGCATTAAAATTTGTTTTTTCTAATTTTACTAGGGCAAGGTTATTTTTAATATCTCTTTTTTGAATTTCATAACTTTGCTTTTCTTCGCCGATAAAGAAAGAAAAATCAGAACCAACAGGAACTAATTCTGCTAATGTGATAATTAAACCATCTGAGGAAATAACAAAACCAGATCCTTCTATAACATTTTTATGAGAATCAACAGTTCTAACAGCTATAATTGAAGATTCAACTCCTTTGATAGCTTCTTGTAGTGCAGTATTTTCTTGAATCGTGATTTCCTTTGTCTCTGTGATATGCACAGGAGCTTGTTCTAGTCCATATCGATAAAACAAAGGTTTCTCAACTAAATAGGGCCAGACTATCTGTTCTGAAAATATCCCACCAACCATTGCTATAATAAAAACAGCCAGAATCTTTAAAATATTTTTTAACATAAGTATAAACAAAAAAGAGTTATCCCCTTTTTAAATGATTATTTTTTATTTTTTTTCCCTAAAGAAGAAGTTTTAAAAATAATCTTATCTTTTTCAAAATCAACAATTATTCTTTCTCCTTCATTTATTTCACCTGAAACAATTTTCAAAGACAAAGGATTTAAGATCATCCTCTGGATAACTCTTTTTAAAGGTCTTGCGCCTAAGTTTTGATCAAATCCTTTTTCGGCAAGAATGTTTTTAACAGATAAGGAAATTTTTATCTTGATTTTTTTCTTTTCAAGTCTTTTTCTAACCTTCTCAAGTTCCAATCCTACTATCTTTCTAATCTCTTCTCTCTCCAAATAATTAAAGATAATAATTTCGTCAATCCTGTTCAGAAATTCTGGCCTGAATTGCTCTTTGAGGGCATCTTTTACTTTATTTTTCAAATCTAAATTCTTTTTATCTTTTCCATGAACAAAACCGAAAGAACCCATTTCTGAAATGTATTCAGACCCAACATTTGAAGTCATGATTATAATTGCATTTTTAAAAGAAGTGACCCTTCCTTTAGAATCAGTTAATCTCCCATCCTCAAAAACCTGAAGAAGGATATTAAAAACTTCTGGATGTGCTTTTTCTATTTCATCAAGCAATATGACAGAATAAGGCCTTCTTCTTATCTTTTCTGTTAATTGTCCCCCCTCCTCATAACCAACGTAACCGGGAGAAGAACCAATCATTTTAGAAACGCTATATTTCTCCATATATTCTGACATATCAAATCTAATAAGAGCATTTTCGTCATTAAAAAGGAACTGGGCAAGAGCTTTAGCCGTTTCTGTTTTCCCAACTCCTGTGGGACCAAGAAAAATAAAGGAACCTACTGGTCTATTTTCTTCTGAAATCCCGGCCCTTGATCTTCTTATAGCATTAGATATAGCAACAATTGCTTCTTCTTGACCTACAACTCTTGAATTAAGAACATCTTCCATGTTCTTTAATTTATTAGCTTCTTCTTCTATTAATCTTGTTACGGGAATCCCTGTCCATTTTGAAACAACTTGAGCCACATCTTCTTCTGTAATTTCTTCTTTTAATATATGATGTTTTTTCTGAAATCTAGTAAGTTTTCTTTCCTTTCTTTTGATCTCTTTTAGGCAATCAGGAATCTTACCGTATTTTAACTCGGCTACAATTTGAAGATCAGCTTTTCTTTGAGCAACTTCCGCCTGGAAATTAAGATCTCCCAATTTTTCCCTAAGATCTTTTATGCCTCTGATTAAATCTCTTTCGCTTTTCCATTTCAATTCAATATCCTTAGCTTTTTCTTTTAAATCGGCTAAGCTTCTTTCGATAACTTTCATCCTTTTTTTAGAAGAAGCCGAATCTTCACTTTTTAATGCCTCCTTCTCTATTTCAAGTTTTTCAATTTCTTTCCGAAATTTATCAAACTCAATTGGCTCTGATTCAATTTCCAATCTTAAAGCTGAAGCAGCTTCATCCATAAGGTCAACTGCCTTATCTGGGAGAAACCTATCTGTAATATATCTCGCACTTAATTCTGCGGAAGCGATAAGAGCTGAATCTCTAATTTTAACTCCATGGTGAACTTCATATTTTTCCTTAATTCCTCTTAATATTGTAATAGTGTCTTCTATTGAGGGTTCTGTTACATATATTGGCTGAAATCTTCTTTCAAGAGCAGGGTCTTTTTCTATATATTTTTGGTATTCTTTTAAAGTTGTAGCACCTATAGCTTTTAACTCTCCTCTAGCTAAAGCGGGTTTTAAAAGATTTGAAGCATCAATTGCCCCTTCAGCTCCTCCGGCTCCAACTAAAGTATGAAGTTCGTCTATAAAAAGAATATACTTACCCTTACCTCTGTTTATTTCTCTTAAAAAAGCCTTTACCCTGTCTTCAAACTCTCCTCTGTATTTTGTTCCGGCAACCATTGCTCCTAAATCTAAGGCAATGATTTCTTTTTCTTTTAATGATTCTGGAACATTTCTTTTAATAATCCTTTGGGCAAGTCCTTCTGCAACTGCTGTTTTACCAACTCCAGCTTCGCCAATTAGAACAGGATTGTTTTTGGTCCTTCTGCTTAAAACCTGCATCAATCTTCTTATCTCATCCTCTCTCCCTATAACAGGGTCAAGCTTTCCTTCTGATGCAAGCTTGGTTAAGTTTTGAGCATATTTCTCCAAAATTTGATATTTAGATTCTGGGTTAGAATCGGTTACTCTTTGCCCTCCGCGAATCTGCATTAAGATTTTTAATGCTTCATTATAATTGAGATTTTTTGACTCCATAACATCCCCTTCGCCCTTAACAAAAGAGCTGTTTTCTAAAACTTGTTTTGCTCTCGTGTCTACCTTGAGAAGAGAAAGAAATAAATGTTCAACAGAAATATATTCATCTCCCATCATTGAACTTTCCTGCTTAGCGCCATCTAAAACTTTAGCCATATCTTGGGTAAGATAAAACTGACCAAAACTTTTTGGGTTGATAATTGTAGGACTGTTTCGGACTGCACTTTCTGCTCTTTTCTTAACGTCTTCTGCGTCAACTCCCATTTTTAAAAGAAGCGTTTTTGCTACGCTTTCTTCTTGAGACATTAAGGCTAAAAGCAAATGAACAGCGTCTATTTGGTGCTGTCCTCTCTTTTTGGCCATCTCCTGAGCCATTAAAACTGCCTGTTGTGATTTTTGAGTAAAATTTTCTCCATTCATAATACACTGTTATTCTAATAGAAAAACAATAAAAATCAAGTTATCTTTTACCTAAAGTAATGATAACATTCATCTCTTGATCATCCCTAACAATCTTTAACTGAACATCTTCTCCCGGATTATATTGAAATATAGCCTCGGCCAAACTATTCTCTGTGCTTATTTTTTCACTT
Organism: uncultured Candidatus Saccharibacteria bacterium; assembly: GCA_964534925.1. Taxonomy (GTDB): domain Bacteria; phylum Patescibacteriota; class Minisyncoccia; order Minisyncoccales; family CAZBVF01; genus CAZBVF01. The sequence goes on from CAZHQQ010000002.1 coordinate 8,126, forward strand.
TCAATCTCAATAATAATATCATCTCTCTTTAGCCCTGCTTTCTCAGCTGCAGAATCAGAGAAGATGGCCTCTTCTGTTATTTTACCCTCACCATCCCTTCCAATCCAAGCACCATATTCAACTGGCAAGTCATAACTTTTAACAAGTTCAGGAGTAATTAAAGTATAATATATACCGATAAAAGGATAAACGATTTCACCTGTTTCTTTAACTTGATTAATATCTCTCTTTGCCTCATTTATAGGAATAGCAAAACCGATGTTTTCGGCCGATTGACTCATAGCAACATTAATTCCTATAACTTCTCCTTTAAGATTTAATAAAGGACCTCCCGAATTACCACTATTAATAGCGGCATCTGTTTGAATAACATTTTCCAATAACTCTGATTGCCCCCCTCCAGAGGCTAAAATATTCCTCCTCAAACCAGAAACTACTCCTGTCGAAACTGTGTTTTGAAATTCTCCAAGAGCATTTCCAATAGCAATCACCGTCTGCCCTGCTTGGAGATTGTCAGAATCACCAAGTCTTAAAGGATTAAAACTTTTTTCTGAAATAATTTTAATTACAGCTAAATCTTTAACTGGATCACGAGCTAAAACCTGAGCAGAAAACCTTTCTCCTTCATTATTTAAAACAATATATTCTGCATCTTCATCTAAAACTACGTGGCGATTAGTTAATACCATACCGTCTTCTGAAATTATAAATCCTGTTCCGCTTCCGACCTCTTGTTTTTCTGTTCCTTTCTGACGATATTGAGGAATTCCAAAAATATCATTTCCGAAAAAATCCTCGAAACCTTCAAGAGGCTCATAATATTGTTCAACAATAGGAATATCTTTAGTTATGATTATGCTGACGACAGAAGGAGAAACCTCTTTTACAGCCTCTATTATCTTTTCTTCCTGGGATGTTTGAGGAATATAGTCACTTTTAATTATTGTCTCTTTTTCAAATACTTTTTCTGGAAATTTGATTCTAAAAAAATCAGAATAATCTTTAAGCTTAGGATAGATATACCCAATACCAATAACCCCCCCTATCATCCCAAAGAATAAAGAAAAAAGAATAATCAAAGCAATAGCTGGAAACTTATTTTTTTTGGGTTTCTTCTTTTTTAAATTTAATTTCGGAATTTTTATTTCTGGAAGGGAATAAATAGACATAGGTTTTTATAAATCCTTTTTTTTAGACCTTTTAATCGAAAGGATTATAGAAAAAAGATAAACAATGACAAACAAGGGAAATATAAATAAGGTAATAATAAAAAAGAAAATTTCTTCAAAAAATCTGCCTAAGGAATTCTTTTTTTTATCGTAGCCAAAACTATAATTAAAAATATTTGATTTTACTGGGCCGAGAAATATCATATACATTTCACATAACGCATATTTCAAAACAGTTTTAAAAAGCCCATCTCTTTCAAATCTCCTGGTCGAGACATAAACAAAAGAAGAATTAATAATTCCAAATTTTCCTATCTTGGCTCCCTCTCTTGCATAAAGATAATCTTCACCGAAAATAACCGTTTCGTCAAATCCTTTTAATTTAGTATGTAATCCTTTTTTTGCCATAATAATACTAGTGGCATGAGGTAAAATCTTCCCACCTAAAAAACAAACTAAAAAATTATATAAAAAGGCATAACTAGCTTTTAGAGCCCAACCTCCCTCTCTCGGAGAAAGAAAAAAACCAGCTAAATCAAGATCTTTTTCCTTAAATTCTGAGAGACTGTTTGAAATAAAATCTTCAGGTAAGACAATGTCTGCATCAACAAATAAGAGAATATTGCTTCTGGCAACTTTCGCTCCATTATTTCTAGCCACAGAAGGATACCCTCCTTCAATTATTTTACAGCCAAATTCCTTAGCTACTTTTAGAGTTTTATCTTTTGAGTCATTATCGGCTACAATTACCTCAAAATCTCCCTCAAAATCTTGTTTTTTTAAGGAATCAATCAGAAGAGAAAGATTCTTCCCTTCATTAAAAGTTGGAATGATAATAGAAAGCATAGTATAAAAATTATTTTTTTCTTATTTTCGGAGTTGTCCAGAAACCCATATATTTTCCAAACATCCATCTCGTTTGAGCATCAAGGGCAGGGAAAGAAGTAAAGAAAATCATAACGAGAGGCAACAAAAACCATTCAAGGAAAAAGGAAGCATATCTTTCTTTTTTCTCACTCGGAGGTTTGGGTGGAAGAAGAGTAATACTTAAAATACCAGAAGAAATTAGTCCTATCATAGAAATTGTTAATGCTCTACTAACAAAAATAGGCAGATTATAAGCAAGAACGCTTTGTCCAAATGCTCTACCTCCAATGACAATAGGAAGCCACCCGAGTAAAAATATCATAATTGAATTTGTAGCCCAAGACCAATGTCCTTCAAAGACAGAAAATCCAAGAGAGAGTTTTTTGTAGAAAGAAATCTTTCTATTTTTATAAAAGCCAAATATAAAATATGCTATATCTCCGCAACCATAAGCCCATCGTTTCTGCTGTTTGTAAACATTCTTCATTGTCTGGATGAAGCTAACGTCACAATTAGCATCCATTGATATCGGATAATAAAGAGGTACAACTTTGTAATCTCCATTATACATGAAAAAGCCCTGCCAAAAAATCCTAGAATCATCAGATATAATATTAGTTTGGCGAAACCCGACCTCAACTAATGCTTTAAAACTCATGGAATGAGATGAAAAAGTTAGAAGTTGTTCTGGCCGTTCCTGACACATCATTTGCCAAAAAGTAGCAGAAAAAGAAAAAACTCTAGAGATAAGAGGAGTTTCCCAAATATTGTTGATAAAAAATGGAATTGGTTGAAAGCTACATTGGGTTGGTTTGTCCTGTATTAGATAATAATAAGTAAGACAACTAAAGTATTTTGGAAAAACTTTTGTATCAACATCAAAAGAGGAATATATAATATCTTCATAGGGAATTTTTAGAACATCCACAATTTCTTTTTTTGCTTTTCTAGCACCCCATGTTTCATTAGATCCTTTTCCGGGAATATCTCCAGGCAAATCTTTTGGATGACAAGTGGTCAATAATTTAAAAAATTTATCTCCAAATTCATTTTTAATAGTTTCAGCTACTTTTTCCGCTTCGGGTTTCCCTTTTTCTTCATAGGAAAGAACAACTATCATTTTTTCATTAGGCCACTGAGAATTCATCAGAGATTCAAAAGATTCTCTCACAACCTCTATGGGTTCCGTATACATGGCAAGAACAACTAAATGATAAATTTTTTCAGAACCTTTCATAGAAGAAATTATTTTCAGCCAATCTTTTTTCTCATTTTCTCTCATTCTTCTGTAGCAAGCCCTTAGGTGAAAGGAAAAATAAATAGTTCTGATAAGCCAATAAATAATAAATCCTATTATGAAAAAAGATACCCAGACAGGTTTTAACCAAGAAAAAACAAAAATAGCGATTAGAGTTGTCCAACTGACTAGTCCCGGCAAAATTTCAAGAAACCTGAAAAAAACCCTTTCTTTCGGATCTTTTAAGTCGGCAGCACGACTTATATTAAAATAATAAGGTAGATCGCTCATATCAATATATTGTCGGATTAAAAGCTATCATCACCAAACCAATAACTATTAAAACAATAGCTAATCCTTTTTGAAAAACAATCTTTTTTGAAGTTTCTTCATTTAGAACCCCCGGAAAATTCAAAGAAATAATAAAAGAAAAGAAGAAAAGAAAAACATATTTAGTTCCCTCGAGAGCGTTAACAAAAGAAAGTAAGCTTAGAGGAACTAAGGCTATGGCAAAATTTTGTAATATAAATGCTAATCCTCCTATTGCTTGGTTCCCAGAAAAAATCCACAACGTTTTACGTTTAAAACTAACTTTGTTCTTAAAAATTTCTGTTTTAACCTCTTTGGATAAAAGGAAGAAAAGAGCGGTGATAAGTCCCCCTATTCTCATCCATATAAATCCAACCCAAAATGGAAAGAGAAAATAAACAAATTTTGTAAGAATTAGAAAGAGAGCGAATAAGAAGGCTGTTAAAAACGAAATCTCGATACTTCTCAAGGTAGCCTTATTTCCCTTCCTTAGGTTAACCAAAAATCCTCCTAATATCAAGAAGATAAATGCTAGTATTTTTTTATAATTTAAAATAGGGGAAATCCCAGAAAAGAAATATCCGAGGAAAATAATAAAGATAGGAGAAACGGCACCAATAGTTGGAATCACCCTTGAGACTTCAAACTCTTTAAGGGCACTATAAAGAGCAAAAAGAGCTATAAGATGAACCGAACCCGCCATCAAAGCAAGACTAATATCAAAAAAAGATGCTGGGGCGAAAAAATCAAAAAAAGGAATTAGAAGAATACTTAGAGACCCTAGTAATCCAACATAAAAAACGTAAACTTTTGCTCCCGGAATTGGACCCGAAACAAGATATTTATCAACAAGAGCAACAAAGGCTAAAAGAAAATATGAAAATATTGCAATTACGATCCAAACCATATTTAATTAATTTTATCTTTTTCTTTAGAGATTATTTCTCCAATATTTAAAGTCCCCATTTTTTTACCTTCAATAAAACCATCCATACAGGCTTCAGCAAAGTATCCCTTCTTTAACCAATCAAATATCCATTGATCAGAATATTTAGGATCCTTTTGTTCAATCCCAAAACCTGACATTAAAAGCCATTCCTTATTAAAATCTTCTTGAGAACCAACGGGAGGAGCAATAATTAAAGGAATTGCTAATGCAGAATAGAAAGACAATTCGCTTGGTTTAGTCCAGAGAATATCAGTTTCTCTAAGTTTTTGATTAAAATTATTAAAATAATCTTCTATTTTCTCATTAAAAATTATTTCAATTCCTTTTCCTAAAATATCAATCATTCCTTCTTTTTTAATTTTGGAAAGAAAATAATCTCTGACTTCCCTTCTAGTGCCAGCTGAAAAAATTAGCCTCACCTTCCCTCTCTGAATTTTCTTTTTAAGGCTTTCCATTATCTCAAACCCTATTTCTTTTTGGGCACCAGCTCCGCCAATCGCAAACATTATTGTCAATATGTGATCTGTTTTTAAGGGAAGTTTTCCTAAATATCCTTTTATTAAAGATTCGTATTGTTTAAAGTATCTTTTTTCAGGATCAAGATTTAAGAGACGATGGCTAAAATCATGTTTTAAAATTTCCATCCCTGTTCCCCCAATATTTTCTAACGGCAGAGGAAAACCCGTCATAAAGATATTATTAGAGTCAACTCCGTAAAGACTTAACCTTTCGGCAACTCTTTCTGTTGGAGCAAAATATTTTATCTTGCTAGAAGAAGGATTGAGAGGCGCCCAAGTCCTTGAAGCATCGCTATCACAAACAAGACAATAGATATTGCCCGAATAATCAAACTGCTCAGCCATAAAGGCTGGGATAAAGAAAGTAGATACTAAGGGAAGATTTCCTTTTTTGGTTTTTAGTTTCTCAACAAAACTTTTTCCCCATCCTTTTTTAATAAGAGAATAGTTCTGTTTCAATTGAAAGCTTGATTTAGAAAGATCCCTTTTGGGATAAAACTTAAATATTTTTTGAAACCTGTCAAAGAGAGAAAAAACAACAGTTCCTATTAATGGAACTTTTTTGAAAATAGAGATGAAGTCATAGAGCTTCTTGCTGTTTTTCCAAATAGATTTATCTTTTTTAGATATTCCAGGAAAATCATTAGCATTAATGACTCTTCTATTAGGAGAAAGATATTTTAAAGGATAGGCAGCTCTTCTGTGCCCATATCCCATACTTACCGATACAATCCAGCTTTCTGGTTTTTCTTTCTTGAAAGAAAAAAAATTGTCTTCTAATTTCTCCATTATTGTATTTTACCATAAGAAACATAAAAAGATTAAAAGAAACACTATCAGTGTCTCTGCGCCATCAAAAATTTGACAAAAAGAATTTAGTGTCCTATAACAAAAATATCATACAATGTAGCTTAACAATAGAATACAGATTGAAAGGATTACAAGTATAAAATAAATAAAGGAGGGTAAGGAAAATGAAAAAATTGATAGTAGTCCCAATGATTCTGATAGTCTTATTTACGGCTATAGTAGCTTGTGCTTACGAAAACCAGAGGATTGAAACCGAATTCGAAGGAATGTCTACCCAAATGGATGAAACCGCAATAATCTCAAACGATGTTTATATCAAAAAACACGTTGCTAGACCTTGGTTTTTCTTAGTAGAGATAACCCTGAAAAACATCGGGAAAGAGGAAAAGGTTTTTGATTTTTGGAATGATTTAAAGTTTTATGCCCAGGACAGTGAAGGAGAAATCTACAAAAAGGTTGAGGTGTATACCGAAAAAAAAGTACTTAAAGATATCCACAAGCTTAAGCTTGGACCTGGTCAATCTCAAAAACTTTGGATTCATTTTCACGGAGTCCCAATGGAAATTAAAGGTTTGAGAGTTCTCTACGAAGACATTATCAAAAAAAAGCGAATCTTAATTACAATTATTGGGAAAGAATACTTTGAAGTTTTTGCTAAAACACAAAAGAATCCAAAAACTCCAGGAGAGGTATTGGCGACATTCTATCTGCTGACCAAAGAAGGAAGATATCAAGAAGCCGAAAAATTAGTATCTCTATCTTCTCTAGAAAATTACCGATTCAACCAATCAGCAATAAAGGAATTTATGACCACTGCCGAAAGAATAGATGTGATAAATGAAGATTTTCTTGAAGCTGACTATTGGAATATCACCGTAAAATTTCCGGATAATCCACGTGGATTTATTGGAGTTTACAATTGTTTTGGAGAAGAGAGGCTCAATGAAATAAGCAGTGGAGGACCTATAAATGTTCCTATGGAAGTTGAAGGCGTAAGAAATCAAAGAGTTGAATTGATAGCAATTAACGGAGAATATAAGGCAGGCGAAGAAGTAATGATTTCCTTCGCCATCAACTATGCAAACAATAAATACTCAGACTGCAATGCAAGACTTACAAAGCAAAATAAACAATGGAAGATTGTATATGACAAAACGTTTGCTAGAACACCAAAAGATCCAAAGACTTTAGAAGAACTAACCGCAGCATTTTACTTTTTGACCAAAGAAGGAAAATATAAAGAAGTTGAAAAAATGATAACCCCAGAATGTGTAGAAGATTACCACTCGAGTTGGAAGAAAATAAAAGAATACATGGGATTGGTTCAAAGCATGGAGATAACGGACAAAAAGGTACTCCGGTTTGATTACTGGCATGTGAGTCTTTACTGCGTTAAAGATAAGACTAATAAGGATTGTTATGTAGGAAAAGACATAATGGAAAGAATAAAAAAAGGAGAGACGATAAGTCTTTATGACATGGGAACTCAAAAAGTAGAGTTACTATCAATTAATGAAGAATACAAAGCAAATAGCGAAGCGATCGTTTATTTTAAATTTAACCACTATGGAGGAGAAGACAATAAATCTAGAAGCCATCTTAAATTTATAAAAGAAAATAAAAGATGGAAAATAATAAGTGGTTAGAACTAAAACGAAAAGGCACCATCTAATATCTAAGATAGTGCCTTTTTTCTTTTTTAAATTTCAAACCTAGATAAATAAAAAATAAATAATAAAAAATTAGAAAGACTAAAGGAATATTACTTTTCAAAAAAATAAAAGAGAAAGAAGATAGGAAATTAATAATAAGTTTCAAGTAGCTTAATAAGAAATATGCAGGAAAAGAAAAAAGCCATCCCAAGAAGGGAGAAATTATACCTAAAATCCCTGAAATAAAACCGAATATCATTATAAAAGGGATAAAAGGAACTACCAAGACATTGCTTAATGGAGAAATTATAGAGATATATCCAAAATTATAAATAAGAATAGGAAGGGTAAATACTTGGGCAGAAAGAGTAAGAGATAAAATATCTTTAAAATTAAGAAAGTTAGGAACTTTCACAAAGAACTTCCTAATCTTTACCCTGAAAAATGATAAGAAATAAAGGATGCCGATTATAGCCGAAAAAGAAAGTTGGAATCCAACATCTGATTTTAAAAGAAGAGGATTAAATACAAGCAAAGAGAAGGCAGTAAAAACAAGAATTTTAAAAGGCTGTATCTTGCTTCCAAAGAAAACAGCGGACAGAAATAAAATAGCCATAATACCAGCTCTTAATGCTGAAGATTGAAATCCTGTTATGACAACAAAGAGAGAGATAAGCAAAGAGGAAAGAAAAAAGATCCAATTGTGAGAAAAATGAAAATAACTTAATAAGAAAATGATAATTCCCAAGATTATTGCAACATGCATCCCTGAGACAGCAGTTACATGTCTTAGTCCCGTTAAGTTTAATTTTTCTTTCCATTTTTCAGAAATCCTACTTTTATCTCCCAAAAGGACAGCTCCAAGAATAAAAGAGGATGGTGGAGAAAAATTAGAATAAATACTTTCTCTTAAAGAATTTTTAAAAGAAAGAATTAAACCATAAGAGTTAGAAAAAATATTTCTTGAATTCTTCTTTTCTAAAAGTTCCACCTCTGGGAAATACATCAAAGAATAAATTCCTTCTTTGGCTAAATAGCTCTTATAATTAAATTCATTAAATTCTCCGGGTGATAAAACTTTTCCAACAGCTTTAATCCTATCTCCATATTCATATTCAGGATAACGATCTAAAGTAATAAGAATTCTTCCTTTTGTAGAACCAAAGGAATAATCTTCACTTTCTATTTTTAAAGGATTAAATGTCAACATTGTTTTGTTTTCTCTAGTGTCTGCTTCCTTTGATACTATCCCTTCAATAATAAAAGTTTTTTCAGAATCGTTAATTTTAGTTAAAATACTTTCCTCAATTCCCTTTTGAGAAAGATAACAGCGAAAAGTTCCTAAAGATAAAAATAAAAAACAAAAACCTATTAAAATTAAAACTGTCTGTTTCTCAATGTCTTTCTCTTCGATTCCTTTAGATAAAAAGAAAAATATCAAGAAAAGACCCAATATTAAAAAGACAAAAGAGGAAGCAATGGAAAGTAAAGGGAAAAGAAAAATTCCTCCTATAAAGGAGAAACAAGAATAAAGAAGAACTTTTGACTTAAACATGATTACCTTATCTCACATTCTTCAAAGAAAGGAGAAATTTCATCTTTAATTTCCTTCATAAAATCGTAAGAGTACGGTTTCGTTTTTTTAAGTTTTTCATCTAGAAGTTTATCATTTTTGAAGTTTTGAAGATAATACTTCTTCGCTGGAGAAATCCATTTCACGATATTAATAACATCTTTTTTGTCTATTATCCCAGGGACAACAGTTGTTCTAAATTCAAAATCTATCTTACATTCCTTTAAAATGTTAACTGACTTTTCAATATCTTTAATATTAACTTTTACTCCAGCAGCCTTTTCGTACTTCTCTCTCGGAGCCTTAATATCCATAGCGACATAATCAATCAATTTATCTTTTATAAGACTTTTTAACATCTCGGGATTTGAACCGTTTGTGTCAAGCTTTAAAGAATAACCAAAATTCTTAATTCTTTTTAAAAAAGTGGGAAGATTTTCATGAATAGTAGGCTCTCCACCACAAATAACAACTCCCTCTATTAATTCTTTTCTCTCTTCTAAAAAATAAAAAAGATCATCCATACTAATCTTGGGATGATTCTTAATTTCTTCTGGCAAAACCAGTTCCGCAGAATAACAAAAAGGACAACGAAAATTACATCCGACAAGAAAAACTGTAGTTGCAACAAGACCAGGATAGTCAAGAAGAGTGGTTTTTTGTATTCCACCTATCTCCATTATTTAGAAATTATTTTTTTAGATAATTTAAATTCTTTTCTCTGTCTAAATTCTTCTTTTTTCCCTTTATTCCATTGGGAAATTGGGCGAAGATATCCAACTACCCTTGAGTAAACTTCACAAGGTTGTTTTATAACGCAGTGAGGACAATAAAAATGCTCTCCAGCTATATACCCATGAACAGGGCAAATAGAAAAAGTTGGAGTTATGGTAATATAGGGTAAGTTGAAATTTTCAAAAACTTTTTTGATTAATCTTTTAGTTGATTCAGTATTAGGAACTCTTTCTCCTAAGAATAGATGCAAAACACTGCCTCCCGTATATCTACATTGAATTTCATCCTGAAGTTCTAATGCTTCAAAAACATCATCAGTATAATTGACCGATAATTGAGTTGAGTTCGTATAATAAGGAACTTCTTTCGTTCCAGCAGTTATAATGTCAGGATATTTTTTCTTATCTTCTGATGCAAACCGATAAGCAGTGCTTTCAGCTGGTGTTTGTTCTAAGTTGTAAAGACTTCCTGTGTCTTCCTGATACTTTACTAATTTTTTTCTCATAAAATCCATCACTTCTAAGGTAAATTTTATTCCTTTTTTTGAACCTACATCTTCTTCTATAAAATTTAACAAACACTCGTTCATTCCAACCAAGCCAATGGTTGAAAAATGATTATTATAATATGCTCCTCTGGCTTTTTTAATACTTGCTAAATAAAATTTTGAATAAGGATAAAGTCCTTTATCTGCAAAATCTTCTATCGTTTTTCTCTTAATTTCTAAAGAGTCCTTGGCTAAATTCATTAATTTAGATAATCTATCAAAAAAATCTTTTTTAGTTTTTGCCAAATAACCAATTCGGGGCAAATTAATCGTTACCACACCAATACTTCCCGTATTTGATCCACTCCCAAATAGTCCTCCGCCTCCTCGGTTATGAAGTTCAGTTAAGTCAAGCCTGAGCCTACAACACATTGATCTTACGTCTTCCGGCTTCATATCTGAATTAATATAATTAGCAAAATAACTCGTTCCGTATTTTGCCGAGGCCTCAAAGATTCCATCAAAAGCAGGTTCATTCCAAGGAAAATCTTTAGTAATATTTATAGTAGGAATCGGAAAAGAAAAAGGCCGACCAGATTTATCGCCTTCCATCATTACTTCAAAAAGAGCTTTATCAAACATTTTCATCTCTTCTTCAAATTCTCCATAAGTTTCCTTTTGAGGTTCTCCGCCAATAATTACCGCTTGCTTAGCAAATGTTGGAGAAGGACTAAGATCTAAAGTAATATTTGAAAAAGGGCATTGAAATCCAACCCTGGTAGGGACAGCCATATTAAATAAAAACTCCTGAAGAGATTGTTTTACCTGTCCATAACTTAGACCGTCAAAACGAATGAAAGGAGCTAAAAGAGTATCAAAATTTGAAAAAGCAACCGCTCCAGCTACTTCTCCAGTTACTGTAAATATAAAATTTACTACCTGACCTAACGTTGACCTAAAATGCTTCGGTGGTTTTGATTCTAATTTTCCCTCGACTCCACTAAAACCTTTTAATAAAAAATCGTATAGGTCCCAGCCAGCACAATAAAGACCAAGCGTATCTAAGTCATGAATATGAAAATCACTAGACTTGTCGGCATCTCTCATCTCCTTAGGATAAATTTTATTAAGCCAGTATTTTTTTACAACATCACTCACTACATAGCGATTTAGTCCTTGGAGAGAAAAAGCCATATTAGCATTTTCCTTAACTTCCCAATCTACTTTTTCTATATATTGATCAATCCTATTAATTGCTTCTTCGTTTACTTGTATTGACTCCCTTATTTCTCTTCTTTTCTCTCTGTACAAGATATAGGCCTTAGCAGTTTTTACCAAATCTTCTAAAATTAAAACTTCTTCAACAATGTCCTGAATTTGCTCAACATTAGGAATTTCTTCTTTCTTAAATCTACGGTTTATTAATCTTACTACTCTTTCGGCAATTTTTTTTGATTTTATTCCATCACCTTGTCCAGTCGCAGTAATCGCTTTATAAATAACTTCTGCAATCTTTGATTCTTCAAAATCAACAATAACTCCGTTTCTCTTTTTTACTTTCTCAATTTTATGGGGAGACATATTAGAAATAAAAAAATAAAGTTTGACCTTTTATAAAATAGTTTTGAATCTTTCCTCTAGCCTTAGAAGAACGACATTATAGTATTTTATCCCAATTAAAAAAGAGCGTCAAACAACGCCGAATCCTTATACATCATTAAGTTGGAAAAAGTTATCCACAAGAGCTCACTCTTTTCCGAACCCCGTTGCTATAACCATTACCCTTACTTCTCCTTTTTTAATATTCTTTCCATGAACTGCCCCAAATATTATTTTTGCATTAGGAGCAACATTTCTTGTAATGGCTTCTGCTGCTCTATTTATTTCAGATAAACTTAAATCGTTCCCACCTGAAATATTAAACAGGATCCCTTTGGCTCCATGAGACAGAAAACCAACCAAAGGAGAATTTATGGCCTGCTTTACAGCTTTTTCTATTCTCTTTTCTCCCTTTGCTCTCCCTTGTCCAAAAAAGGCTCTCCCTGAGCTATTCAAAATAGCTTTAAGGTCCGCAAAATCAATATTAATTATACCCGGGACCGTTACGAGATCAGATATTGTTTCAACAGCTTCCCTTAGAATATCATCACATGCCCAAAAAGCAGAAAGCAATGTTGTGTCTTTATCTGAGAGAGAAAGAATTCTTTCATTAGGAATAACCACAAGTGTATCAACTTTATCTTTTATTTTATCAAGACCCTTCTTGGCTATCTTCATTCTTGGAAAACCTTCAAATTTAAAAGGAGTAGTGATAACGGCTATAGTTAGAATCCCCAATGATCTCGCTATGTCAGCTATCACTGGAGTAGCACCTGTGCAGGTTCCACCTCCAAATCCTCCTGTTATAAAAAGCATGTCAGTATCCTTTAATGCTTTTTCTATTTCTTCTTTCTGTTCTTCGGCTGACCTTCTCCCAATATCTGAATTCATACCAGCCCCAAGGCCTTTTGTAATTTCTTTACCTATTTGAATTTTTAAATCCGCCTTAGTCTTTTTAAGATCTTGCAAGTCTGTATTAAGGGCAATCAAACTAACTCCCCTTATCTTGGAAGAGCTCATTCTTGAAATTGCATTAGATCCAGATCCACCAGCACCAATTACTTTTATTCTAGTCATAAAAATTAGGGGACAAAGATTCCTAATATTTTTTTAATTTTTTCTATTAAACTTTCTTTCTCTTTACTTTCGGAATCTTCAAAACTAGAGAGAGCAAGACCCCAAGCTGTACTAAAACAAGGATCCTCTTCTGCCTCACCAATAAATTCTTCGCCAAATCCATCTTTTTTTAAAATGGGAACTCCTATTTTACATGGAAGCTTTAATTCTTTCTTAGCAAACTCAACCATTCCAGGAAGTTTTGACCCTCCTCCAGTAATAACAACCCCTCCCGGCAAAGTCCCAACGCCAGATTTTTTAATCTCTTTTCCAATAATATCAAATATGTCAAACATTCTAGCTTTAATAACTTTAGTCAATGTTTGAGAAGAGAAATTAAGAAAATCAAGAGGTATTTCTTTCTTTTCTTTTTCTTTCTTTTTTAAAGATTTCCCTCCTCTTGACCTAATGCAATGACCAAATTCTTTTTTTATCTTTTCTGCAATATCAACATCTATCTTGAGAGCAATTGCGATATCATCTGTAATATTTCCAGACCCAATTGGTATGACGTGCAAATGACATAAATCCCCTTCTTTATATATAGCAAGGTCTGTAGTCCTTGCTCCAATATCAAGCAAAACAACCCCTAACTCTTTTTGTTGAGAAGTAAGACAAGATTCTGAAGAAGCCACGGGATTGCAAATGACATTAGATATCTGATTAATGTCTGCGTTTGAACAAACATCAGCAAGGTTCTTATAATAAAGATAAAATACTCCAATAGAAAAAATCTCTGACTCCAATTTTATTCCTGTCATTCCAACCGGATCTTTAACGCCCTCTCCTCCATCGACAATATGTCTTTTTTCAAAACAATCTATAACTTTCATATTAACTGGGAGAGGAAAAGCTTTAGCTGCCTGAATTGATCTTTCAACATCTTCCTGTGAAATATTATGGTCAACTCTAGAGATAGCGACAGAACCCTTAGAAGAAGTTAAAAATATATGACTGCCTCCAATATTAACATTAACTTTATTAATTCTTCTCCCTATTTTTTCTTGAATTTTGTCCAAGGTATCAGAAATATTTTGAGAAACTCTTTCAACATTATCAATGACTCCTCTTCTCATCCCAGAATTGGGCATTTTCACTCTAGTTAAAATTTCAAATTCCCCAGACCCTCTTTTTTCGGAAACAACAAGAGCCTTAATTGATTTAGTTCCTATATCCAGACCAGTAATAATTCTACTTCTCATAAAAAGTTAAAACTTCATTTAAATATTTTTTCTCTTTTCCCCTCATTTTTTGAGCATTGACTTCTGAGTCTTCATGGTCAAAACCAATCAGATGAAGGATACCGTGAATAAGAACTTTAATTAATTCTCTCTCAAAAGAAATTTTTGATTCTTCTGAACCCTTTTTTACTTCCTCAGGACAAATAACTATCTCTCCCAAAAAATTCTCTTGCAAGATCCCGGGGATATTTTCGTTAGAATCAAAAGAAAGAACATCGGTAGGTTTTTTTTTCTTTCTATAATTATAATTAATTTCCTTAATTTTATCGGAACCCACCAATGCAATTGATAATTCATTTTTACCAATTGATTCTTTTTTTAAAACAACCTCTGAAACTTTTTTTAAAAGATTTTTATCTATATTAAAATCGGTTAAATTATTTATCTCAATCATTAAGACAATAATTCCTTTGCAAATTTGCTAATTTGCCCTCCCTCAGCCTTTCCTTTGACTTTAGGCATAATAGAAGACATAACCTTTCCAATTTCTTTCATACTTTCGGCTCCTAATTCTTTAATCGTCTCTTCTACTATTTTTCTAATTTCTTCTTCAGAAAGCTGTTCCGGAAGATATTCTTTTAGTATCTCTAATTCTTCGGTCTCCTTTTGGACAAGATCTTCTCTACCGCCTTTCTTAAATTCATCAATTGATTCTTTTCTTTTTTTTGCCTCGGAAAAAACAACTTCAATAATTTCTTCTTCACATAAAGAACTTCCATTCTGAAGTTCTTCTTCGTTTAGGTCAAGCTTTTCTTTAGAAAGCATATATCTCTTCTCTTTTTCTCTACTTGTAATACCACTTAAAAGCAGACGAAGAACAGATAATTCTTTTTCCCTCTTTCCTCTTATAGCTTCTTTTAAATTGTCTCTAATTTTTTCTTTTAAAGTCATTTCCAAATTTTTTCTTCTTTTCATAGATTGCTTTAACTTCTTCTCTTCTTAAAGCAGCTCTCTTCTTTAACTGAGGTGACTTCTTTCTCTGCATAAATCTATTTTTCCTTGCCCTAATTAAAACTCCGCTTCTCTGAACACTTTGAGAAAAACGTCTGATTAAACTTTGGGGTGATTCTTTTGGTTTTCTTTTTGTTTCTATAACCATGTTTTAAAAGCATTAAATCCAAGTGAAATTAAGAAAATCCTTCCACTCTGAAATTTACAATACTTCTCTTTCTTTTTTATTATCCCATCCGTTAAGCAAATGCAAGTAAATAATAAATGAGTGCTTTAAGGTTTATATTTTTTATCGGAAGGAATTTCTGTTTTTAGCAATTCTAAGAAAAGACAATTTATCTACTTATCGAGAATTTTTTTGACTTCCTTTATTATTTTTTCAATTTTAACTTCTCTTTGTTTCCCGCTAGACATATTTCTTATTATAATTGTATTTTCAACTGCCTCTTTTTGACCCATTATCAAACAGTGATCAACTCCAATTTTATTAGCTTTATTAAGCTGACCTTTTAAACTGTCTTTATTAAAGCTTTCTGCAATTGGAATCCTCGCCTTTCTAAATTCCTCAGCAAGAACTAAACTTTTTTTCTTTGCTAAATTACCAATCTGAGCAAGAAATATATTTGGAGAATCAGTCCTTGAGGTCCTAATAGGTCTTTCCTTCATTAGATTAACCACTCTTTCAATACCGCAAGCACCTCCGCAACCAGGAGTTTCCCTCCCCCCTAAAAGTTTAACTAAATCATCATATCTCCCTCCACCTAAAAGCGCTCCTTGATTTATCTCTTGATCTAACCCATAAATTTCAAAAACTGTTTTAGTGTAGTAATCAAGTCCTCTTACAAGATAAGGATCTAAATCATAAGGAATCTTCAATTCATCAAGAAATTCAAGAACTTGTTTAAAGTGTGATTTACAGTCATCGCAAAGATGATCAATTAGTTGAGGAGCTTGGCTACAAACTCTCTGACATTTCTCTTCTTTGCAATCAAGAATTCTTAAAGGATTTGTTTTTATTCTTTTTCTACAACTAGCACAAAGAGAATTCTTTCTTGATCTCATATAACTTACCAAAAGCTTTCTATAGTAAGACCTGCAATGAAGACATCCCATAGAATTTATTTTCACTACTAGGTTTTTGAATTTAAGTTCACGGAGGATATTATAAAAAATCTGAATTACTTGTACGTCTATAACGGGCGAAACATCTCCTAAAATCTCAAATCCGAATTGCCAAAATTGTCTATATCTTCCAAGTTGTGGTTTTTCGTGGCGAAAGAAAGGTCCAAAATGCCATAATTTAACTGGCTGAGGCAAACTATTCATTCCATGTTCTATATATGCTCTAGCGATAGATGCAGTACCTTCAGGTCTTAAGACTAAGTAATCGCCTCCCTTGGTTTTAAAATCATACATTTCTTTTTCAACAATATCTGTATCTTTCCCAATTCCTCTTAGAAAAAGATCAGCCTTCTCAATAATAGGAGTTTCAATTCTTTTAAATCCATAGAAATCAGCCATATTTTGGCATACCTTAAGAACTTTATCAAAATACGGCCAGTCCTCAGGCAGAATATCATGCATACCGACAGGACTTTGAAACTTTATTTTTTTAGTCATAATTAATATTCAGGTATTTCAATTTTTGTAAATGAGGAAAATGGCCAAGCTCTCAAAAAAACTTTGCCAATAATATTATCTTTAGGAAGAAGTCCCCACCTTCTGGAATCATAAGAAGAATCTCTATTGTCTCCTAAAACAAAATATTGATGACCGTTCAAAGAAACATTAATATCCCCATCTGTCTCATCAAAAATATACTTGGACTCATTAAGCATAATCTCTTTTTCCTCTTTAATGATTTTGATTTCTCCATCTTTTATCAGAACTTCTTCTCCGGGGAGACCAATAATTCTTTTAATAAAATTCTGAGAAGGATAAGTGGGAGATTTAAAAACTATCACATCTCCTCTTTGAGGATCGTCAAACTGATAAGAAATTTCATCAACTATAAGATAATCATTATTTGAAAAATTCGGTTCCATTGATTGTCCCCTGACTAAAAATGGCTGAAATACAAAATAGCGGATAGGTATTACTATCAGCAAAGCAACTATCACGATTTTCATCATTTCCCAAATAAAAAGAATAATTGATTTCATATCAACCCAATTATACCAAATTTTTCCTATTTTACAACCCCGATTTCCCCAATTCTTTATTGGTTTTCTTATGCTCCTCCCCTCTCTCTTCTTTTCTTATTCCGTCCGCCAGTCGGCGGAGTCAACCGGCGGATAATTTATCTATCCATCGGCAATAAATTTTTCAAGGTATCGGACGTTCAAATCCCAGCGTG
>CAZHQQ010000003.1:0-21360 GCA_964534925.1 uncultured Candidatus Saccharibacteria bacterium
CAGCGGAACCATGCCAACAGACCTCCGAGAGCCACCTTGAAAAACATATTGCCTCCGTAAGTGTTTATATTCTCATCCTCCTTTCTCTTATGTTTAGATGTTAGGATGTTTAAATGTTTAAATGATCAGACTTCTATTACTACAGGGAGAATAATCGGTCTTCTCTGTGTCTTGATGTATAAAAAATCTCCAATCTTGTTTTTTATTTCATTTTTTACAGAACTCCAATTTACTGCATTTCCAGAACTAGCTGCACTATTGATGATATGAGTAGTTTTTCTTCTTGTTTCGGCTAATAAGTTTTTTGATTCCCTTAGATAAACGAATCCTCTTGATATTATATCAGGAGAATTACATATTTTTCCAGAGTTTTTTCTAACGGTAACTATAATTACAAACATTCCATCTTTTGCTAAAATCTGTCTATCTCTTAAAACTATTTCTCCAATATCTCCAACACCGAGTCCGTCAACAAAAACATAATCTGCTGGTGCCTTTTCTTTAAGTATTTTTGCACCACTTCTGTTAAATTGAATAATCGAACCATTATCAGGAACAAATACTTTATCTTTCGAAAACCCTATCTTGTAAGCTATTTTAGCAGCCTCCTTTAACATAAAGTGATTAGCATAAACTGGAATAAAATAAGTCGGATTGATCTGTTTTATAATTTCTTGTATGTCGGATCTATTACTATGCCCCGAAGCGTGTACGGCCATTATATCACTGTGATATACGTTATCGCAAAGACGATAAATACCATCCTTGAGTCTTTGAATTACTTTTTCGTTTCCAGGAATCACTGACGATGAGAGAATGACTGTATCATTTTTTTTAAGATTTATAAACCGGTGACTTTTCGTAACAATTCTTGAAAGAACAGACATTTCTTCCCCTTGAGATCCTGTACATATTATAATCACTTTGTTATCAGGGTAGTCGTTTATCTTATCAATCTTTATCATAGTGCCCTTTATTGGTTTAATGTACCCTAATTTCTTTGCTATTTCTACGTTTAGTTTCATGGAAAATCCGTCAAGCGCTACTTTTTTTCCGATTTTTGAAGCGTATTCCAATATTTGTCCTATTCTTTGAAGTTGGGAAGAGAAGGTAGCAATAATTGTTCTGCCAGGAGCGGAGCTAATTAAACTATGAAGATTATCAAGCATCTGACTTTCCGTTACCTGTTTTTTAGAATTAGTAGACCCTAAACTCTCAAGCATTAGAATGGTAGGTTTTCTTAATTTTGCCAGATTTGTATATTCTACTCTGCTTCTTCCCGCTGGCCCATGTTCAATCATCCAGTCTCCAGGGTGGATAACCGTTGCGACAGGAGTTTCTATTATTGTGCCGACAGCGTCTAAGATAGAATGGTCTATCTTAAAAAAGGATAAATTAAAAGGCCCAAACTGCATTTTATCTTCTATATTTTTTATATATATAGTTTTGAGTGCTTTTGAGCTTCCCTTGCTAGAATCTTCTTGTCGATGTTTGATCATCTCTATTGTGAGAGGTCTTCCTATGATAGGTGGATTGCCAAGTTTTTTTAGTAATATATTAGCAGCTCCAATATGATCTAGGTGACCATGAGAGAAAACAACTCCTTGGATATTTTTTTCTTTACCTTTGAGATATTCAATATTTGGAATTACAAAATCTATACCTGGCATATCTTCTTCAGGAAACTGTATTCCCATATCTAAAATCAGAATATCTTTCTTGTATTCAAAAACAGTCATGTTTTTTCCAACCTCCTCACATCCGCCTAATGGAATAATTCGAAGATTATCATCATCTTTATTCTTTTCATGCGTGAGGCTTATTGGATGTCTATCGTCTTTGCGATTACTTTTTATTTCTGTGGTTCTTTTCAGAACAAATGTTTTTTTCATAATATATATTTTATTAAAACTAGTCAGTTGATCATAGGGATCAACCAACTTCGTTTTTTTGGTTATTTAATCATTTGAGAATTAGATTTTTTTTGAATTTTGCTTTACCAGCTGGTTCCGCTAAATGGGGGAGTATTCGGAGTTTGCGATGATAGGTTCTATATTTTTTGATTCCTTATGCCGAGGGTGGGATTCGAACCCACATGGACGTGAGTCCACAGCGTTCTGAACGCTGCGTGTCTAGCCAATTTCACCACCTCGGCGTAATATTATCGGAGTTGTTTTTTGATAAACAATCTGAGTTCTTTTTTAAATTCAGGACGTTTTAATGAGAGATAAATTATTGATTTTATATAAGCTATTTTATTTCCACATTCAAGCCATTTTCCCTCAATCTCACAGCCGAAAATTTCTTTTTTATCTCGTATCATTTCTCCAAGTGCTCCAGAAAACCGTATTTCTCCTTTAACAGAAGAAGATTTCTTTAAGAATTTAAATACTTCAGGGGTAATTATATATTTACCCACAATTGCTAAATTAGATGGAGCTTCCTTGACTAAAGGTTTTTCTTTAATGTCTTCAATTTTATAAACCTTTTCTTTTTCTTTTTTGACTTTAACTACTCCGTAAGAAGAAAGTTTTTCTTTAGGAAGCTTTTTTAATGCCACTACGGGCTTTTTATATTTTTTAAAAACTTTTATTAATTGAGAGAGACATGGAGTTTTTGATTCTACCACGTCATCACAAAACAAAACGGCACAAGGCTCTTCTTTTACCAGTTTCTCTGCCATGAGTATTGCATGCCCATCCCCTAAAGGTTTTTCTTGGGTCACTTTTTGGAAAGTTGCTTTTTTGAGAAGATTATTTAATTTTTCTAATTCCTTTGAATCCTTTTTCTTTTTAAGACTTTCTCTAATTTTTTGTTTTCTAAAGTAAGCTAAAGTTTGACGAGAGGATGGATATTTTTCTTTTTCTGGACTTGCAACAAAGATTATCTTCTTTATTCCGGAATTTATCGCTTCCTCAACTATATATTGTAATATGGGCTTGTCAACTAAGGGAAAAAGTTCTTTGGGTAGGACTTTGGTTAAAGGAAGAAATCTAGTTCCTCTTCCTGCTATTAGAATTATTGCCGTTTTTATTTCATTTTTCATCTTAATTGTCTTTTAAACTCTTCTATTGTCTCTACTGGAGTTGGGTCTGTTTGGTTTTTTATAGCCAACCAATAGGAGACCCAATCAGATAATATTATGTTTGAAAATATTTTGAAGAAAAGATTGCCCTTTTCTATTTCAATAATATCTACCTTTGTTTTTCTTCTTAATATTTTAAAAGTTAAATCTATTCTCTTCAGTATTCTTTGGTTTTCTTCTTCATCTTTTATTATTAAAATATGAAGTTTTTCATCTTTATTTTTTTCTTTTGAGAATCCTTCTATCTCATTATGATTAAGTTCGGGAATGTAGTTAAAAAATGCTGGTACTTTTGAATTTTCATTGAATTTTATTTTCCATATTCGGGCTAATTCTTTATGCCTAGGAGATGCATAAATAACTGGTATTTCTCCTTTTATTCTTTCGGCAAGGACTTTCCCTTTTTCTTCCAGAGAAATTGGATTAAGTTTTTTTTCGAGAGAAGAAATATCCTTTAATCCTTTTGTTAAATTACAGTTATTTAGGATTTTCATTAAAGCCGAAAATTGAAACCCTAGAGCCATTCTTGGCTGGTTCCCTTCGGGGACAAGAGCAAAAGGTATCTTTCTCTGAGAACATATCTCAGCCATCTCTCCTCCCGAAGTAATACAGGCAACAGGAATTTTCTTATCTATTGTTTCCCTGAGACAAGATAATGTTTCTTCTGTATTTCCTGAATAAGAGATACAGACAACTAAAGTTTTTTTATCTACCCAGTAGGGTAATTTGTAGTTTCTATTTGTCGACGAGGGGATATTTTCTTCAGAGTCCCTTAAATAGATTTTAAGGAGACTTCCAGGAAGAGCTGATCCTCCCATTCCACAAATTAAGATTTTATTAACTTTCCCTTTTACTTTTACTTTTCTTGCCACCTCAATTCCTATTTTAAACTGTCTCGGGGAAGTAATAATCTCTTGTCTCATCTTTGATTTATCGTATTTTTCTATATTATTTTCCATTATATTTAAAAGGCTCTCTTTGTTTTTAGATACCAATTCTCGATATCCATAAATCTCTTTGAGGGGTCTACAATTATTTTAGGGCTGATTCCTTTTATCTCTTTTGAAATAAAGTGAAGATAATCAGGACTGAAAAGAAAAACACAGGGTTTATCTTTGATTAAAAGTTCTTGGAATTCCTGAAGTTCCTTAGCTCTTTCTTTAGCATCTAAAGTTTCTCTTGCTTTTTCAAGAGTTTCATCTACTTGTTGGTTTTCGTATCCAGTAAGATTTAAACCGGGATCTTTCTTTTGAGAGGAATGCCAGAAAGGGTAGGGGTCTGGAATTATCCCGAGACTTTCACCAAAAAGAAACATCTGATAATCTCTTGTTTTTATAATTTCATTTTCAAGTTGGGATATAGGATATTCTTCAATTTCAATTTCAATCCCCAGTTCTTTCCATTGCGTTTTTAATATCTCGGCAATCTTAATTAATAGTTCGTTTTCAGCTGTTTTTAGAGTAAATTTTAATGGAGTGTATTTGTTGTCTGTTTTAAAACACACTTCATTGAGTTTTTCTCTAGTTGTTCTTACGACTAATCCTGTTCCTGATTCAAATCCCCATGGTTTCAAAACATCTTGATAATATTTTTCCTGGAAATTTATTACGGCTTGTTCTGTCTCTTTACCAAAATATCCTGTAACTTTTCCTGATGGATATATGTCGGGTCCCATTAATTCATCGCTTGCAAGACATTCTTGGAGTTCCGTAACTTCCTCTCCCTGACTTCCTATCTTCAGAGTACTTTTAAATTCGAAAGGAGGCAATTCCTTAATTTCTCTTTCTCTTACTCCTCTTTCTGTTTCTTTAAATCCTGCTTCTCCAAGGATCTCCTTAGCTTTTTCTTGGTCGAATTCGTATATAGTTTCAGGACTATTAAATCCATAGATTTCAGGAAGAATAGGCGAATCTACTATTTTTCCCTTTCCTCCAATTATATTCTGTAAAATCTCTTCTTTATTTGTTCCGTAACTAATGGCCTCTCTTATTTTTTCTTCTTTAAGGACTTCGGATCCATTCTTTGAATTAAGGTTGAAGAAAACAGAAAAATATCTTGGTAGAGGAAAATAATAAATATTAAAATTTTCTTGACTTGAAAGAAAATTGTAACTAAGATCAGAAACTTTTTCGAGCGATGTTAAAGAAAATCCATTTATTAATTTATTTTTCCATGCTTTTAATATGTCTTCTTCTTCCTCGAAAAAGAGAAGAGTAATGTTTGGTATATAAGGTTCTTTCCCGTGATAAAATTGGTTTAATTCTAATTCCAGCGACCCTATGAAACCCTCATTGTTTTGTTTTAGCTCTTTTATTTTATAAGGTCCTGAGCTAATCGGTTTTAGATTAAAAAGGGAGAGAAGAAAATTCTCTGGTGCTATTTCTCCCCATATGTGTTTCGGAATTATTTTTAAAGTTAATCTTTCGTTAAACGCACTAAATGGTTTTTTAAGTGTGAACGAAACTGTCTTGCTTGAAATTTTCTCTACTTTTATTCCTAACCAGTTTGTTCTTAGAGATGATTTATAGTCGGGATCTTGTATTTTTTCAACAGTGAAAATTATATCATCTGCAGTAATTTCTTTTCCATCTGACCAGAAAAGATCAGATTTAAGATGTACTATTATCTTTTTTCCTTCTTCTTCGGTTTCTATTCTTTCAGCAAGGTCGGGGACTATTTTTCCTTCAGGGGTATATTTCATTAGTCCTGAAAAAATCAATTCAACAGCATCTCTATCTACGTCACTAAAATCAGAATATATTGGATTTATGAATCTGGGGTTTCCTACTACTCCTTCCTTGTATTCTCCTCCCTTGGCGGGTACGATTTCTGTATTTGATATGTAGAAAGAATAAGAAAGATAAGACAGGGAGAAGAGAAATATGATAAGAAAAAACGCAAAAGAAATTTTTTCTTTCTTAGTTGAGACTTGAGGTAATTTCTTCCATTGCTTCAACCTTGGCCATTTAAAACGAGCCCAATAATATTTGAACTGGTCTATCTTGTATCTTATTGTTTCAGGAAAATCAGCTATTTTTTCAGAACGTTTTACTATTTTTTTGTGATTGAGTTTCACTTTTCTTTAAACTACATTATGAGGTTTAAAAAAGATAAGACAATAAAGAGTACTCCCAAGACTATTGTTGCCTGAAAGATTGTTTTTTGAAATCCTCTCTTGGTGCTATAAACTTCTCCTCCTTGTCCAAACGAAGAACCTAGTGCAGCTCCTCTTGATTGAGAGAGGATAGCGATTACCAAAAGGACCGATACTATGATTTGAGATGTAATTAAAAAGTTTGACATATTTTTGAGTATAATTTTATTCTTTATAGAATTTTAACACGATAAAACTTGAAGCCCAGATAAATATGGTAGTCCAGAAAAGGGGGATTAATCCTTCAATGACTAATTCTAGAAATAAGACATCAACTATCCAAATGAGAAACATATTCAATAGGATAGAGCCGAGACCAAAAGTTAAGATTCTTATCGGAGTAGTTATAAATTTTAAAATTGGTTTTAGAAAAGAGTTTATTATTCCGATAACTGCTCCTATCAAAATAATTATTTGCCAGGCATAGTTGAGTTCAATTTCAAATAATCCCGAATAGTCAGGAATAATATCTATTCTAACGCCAGAAATAAAATAAGCCGATAGCCAAATACCTAAGATTCCTGCGATTATTTGAAATATTATCCGTTTCATATTTTTTCTTCTCTCCGTTAATGATAACAGAAATAGATTATTTCATCAAGGATTTATGTTTTGCTTTTTATCAACAATCTAAAAGTAGGGAACAAATTTTATGTTCTATGTCTCTTGTCTAGTATAGGATGGCCGATTTCTTTTATATATACTCCATATTTTTCGCTTGAAAGAAATTGATATCGGGGGTATAATAAACAACTTAAAATATGAAAAAGTTTAAAGATTCATCAGTCATTAAAGTAAGAAGAGCGAGGGTTCATAATCTGAAAAATATTAGTATTGATATTCCAAAGAATAAACTAATTGTAATTACTGGTATTTCAGGTTCTGGAAAATCTTCGTTTGCTTTTGATACTCTTTATGCTGAAGGGCAGAGAAGATATGTCGAAAGTCTTTCTGTCTACGCGAGGCAGTTTTTAGGAGTAATGGAAAAACCTGACGTTGACAGAATTGAAGGAATTTCTCCTGCTATTTCAATAAGTCAGAGGAAAGCATCTCATAACCCTCGATCAACTGTTGGCACTATTACAGAAATATATGACTATTTAAGACTTCTTTTTGCGAGAGCGGGAGTTCCTCATTGTCCCAAATGTGGCAAGGTTGTTTTTTGTCAAACCTCAAGTCAAATTGTTGACCAAATATTAAAAATGAGAAAAGATTTTTTTGATAAGGGAAAGGGAATTTTTATAATGAGCCCGATGATTAGAGGGAGAAAAGGGGAGCATGCGGGAATTTTAAGAGAAGTAGAGAAAGAAGGATTTGTAAGAGTTAGGGTAGACGGCGTTATTTATAAAACCGAAGAAGCCCTTAATCTTAATATAGATAAGAATAAAAAACATGATATCTTGGCTGTAGTTGACGGAATTTCTCTTAACGAGAAAATGGACAAAGTAAGATTGATTGACTCGGTTAAGACTGCGTTAAAGTTTGGAAAAGGGATTATGATTGTTTCTCAGAAAGACAAAAAAGGGTATAAAGATTATAATTTTAGTGAACTTTTTGCATGCGAAGAGTGCGGAATTTCTTTACCTGAGATAGAACCACGCCTTTTTTCATTCAATTCTCCTTCGGGAGCTTGTCCTGCTTGCCAAGGACTTGGTATTAAGCTTGAAGTCGATCCTGATTTAGTTTTTCAAAATAAGGCCCTTTCATTGTCTGAAGGAGCTGTTTTTCCTTGGGCTCATGCTCCATATAAAATTGGAAGACAAAGTTATTTTTGGTGGAAATTAACTGATTTAGCAAATAAGTATAATTTTTCATTAGATTCGCCTGTCAAAGAATTACCAAAAAAGATTATAGGTCTCATATTGTATGGGGAAACTAAATTACGAGAAAGTGATTCTACCGTCTCAACAGAATCAATGCGAGCTCCGTCTAAAGAAACTAAATGGGAAGGAGTTGTTCCTAGTCTTGAAAGAAGATATAAACAGACCGATTCAGAACATACCAGAAAAGAGATAGAACAATATATGATTGAAAAAGTTTGTGAAACTTGTAAAGGGAAAAGATTAAGAAAAGAAGCTTTGGCTGTTACCGTTGAAGGTGTTTCTATAGATTGGCTTGTTGAAAAATCTATTTCGGAATCTAAATTATTCTTTGAAGATTTTTTAAAGACAATTAAAAACGGAAAAGGTAGAAATAAAGAAAAAGAACTTAAGATTTTATTTCCCATAATTAAAGAGATTGTTGACCGCCTTCAATTTTTAACTGATGTTGGGCTTGATTATTTAACATTGGGAAGGCAAGTGTCTACGCTAGCGGGAGGAGAGGAGCAAAGGATTAGGCTCGCAACTCAAATCGGATCAAAGCTTTCTGGGGTTTTGTATGTTCTTGATGAACCGTCAATAGGTCTTCATTCAAGAGACCAAGAGAAACTTATTAAAACCTTAAAAAAGTTGAAAGAGCTTGGTAATACGGTGATTGTAATAGAGCATGACCCTCAAACTATCTCAGTTGCAGACTGGATTATTGATATAGGCCCAGGGGCCGGAGAAGAAGGAGGAGAAATTACTTTTCAAGGAACTCCTTCGGAGCTTAAAAAGAGCAAAACATTAACAGGAGAATATATGTCAGGACGAAGAAAGGTTAAATTTAAAAAGCAAAGAACAAATGGAGAGAAAAACTATCTTGAAATTATTAAAGCAGGAGAACATAACTTAAAAGATATTGATGTCAAAATTCCTCTTGAGAAAATGGTTTGTATTACCGGAGTTTCAGGTTCTGGAAAAAGTTCTCTTGCTTCTGATATTCTAGCAAGAGCTCTTTTGAAAAAATTTTATAATTCAAAAAAGAACCCTGGTAAATATGAAGAAATAAAGGGAATTAATTTTTTAGATAAAGTGGCTTTAGTTGATCAATCTCCAATAGGCAGAACTCCAAGGTCAAATCCTGCAACATACATTAATGCCTTTTCATATATTAGAGATGCTTTTTCTAAAACTAAAGAATCTAAAATAAGAGGCTATGATGCCGGAAGATTTTCTTTTAATGTAAAGGGTGGGAGATGCGAAGTTTGCCAGGGTCAGGGAGAAATAAAAATAGAGATGTTTTTTCTCCCAGATACGTATATTAAATGTAAAGAATGCAAAGGTAAAAGATACAATAAAGAGACTTTGGAAATAGAATACAGAGGGAAGAATATAGCACAGGTTTTAGAGATGAGAGTGAGAGAGGCTATGGAATTCTTCAAGCATATTCCTAATCTCTATTCTAAATTAAAAACTTTAAATGATGTTGGATTAGGATATTTACAGCTAGGCCAACCTGCTACTTCTTTATCTGGAGGAGAAGCCCAAAGAGTTAAATTAGCTTCTGAATTGTCAAAGAAAAGTACAGGAAAAAGTTTGTATATCCTTGACGAACCTACAACAGGTCTTCATCCAGACGATATAAATAAATTAATATTTATATTGAAGGAACTAGTTAAAAAAGGAAACACTGTTTTAGTGGTTGAGCATAACCTTGATTTTATCTCAAATGCTGATTGGATAATTGATTTGGGGCCAGAGGGAGGAAAAGAAGGTGGTTATATTGTTGCGGAAGGCAGTCCTGAAAATATTACAAAAGAAGAAAAAAGTTATACAGGAAAGTATTTAAAACTTCACATTAACAGTAAAAACAAGAACAATTAATCTTAAAAAGAATAAGGGTTTTTTTGAAATAAATCAGGGTCAAACCCTGCATAGCTTAAATCAGGGTCAAACCCTGATTTAAATATCCTCTCTCTTATTCTCTTCTCTCTCTTCTCCTCTCCCATGTTTAAATGTTAGTATGTTAGTATGTTTAAATGATCTTGTCCGCCAGTTGGCGGATTAGGTATCTAGTATCTAGTATTTTCTAACACCTAACACCTAACACCTAACACCTAACACCTAACACCTTTTCCCTATGTTTAAATGTTTAGATGTTTAAATGTTTAAATGATTTTGTCCGCCAGTCGGCGAATTAGCTAATACTTGACACAATCTAAAAACTGTTTAAAATTCAAAGTAGTTAGCACTCTCGACTCGAGTCTGCTAATTTAATTAATTTTAGAAAGGCCGAGTTTACTAATCTAAATACAATCTATATTTTATGAAAATACTCCCATTATCAGATCACATATTAATTGAACCTATTTGCAGAGAAGAAAAAACCGAAAGCGGTATTCTTCTTCCCGAGACAGCCGAGAAGGAAAGGTCTGAACAAGGCAAAGTAGTTGCCGTTGGACCTGGGAAAAAAACTTCTGATGGAAAAATTATTCCCATGGAAGTCAAAGAAGGACAAAAAGTTCTTTTTAATAAATATGGTCCAAATGAGATAAAAGTCGACAAAAAAGAGTACTTGATAGCTAAAGAAGAAGATATTTTAGCTATCCTTGAATAATTCATTTAGTGATGATTTATGTAATATTCTGTGGTATTTGTCTTATCCCAGGATTAAGAATAGGACACGAACAAACTACTGATCTTAACACTAAAAATCATTAAACGAATCAAATTATGGCTAAACAAATATTTTACTCAGAACAAGCAAGAAAAAAATTAAAAGCAGGAGTTGATAAATTAACTGATGCTGTAAAGGTTACATTAGGCCCGAGGGGTAGAAATGTAGTTTTAGATAAAGGATTTGGAGCTCCCATTATTACTAATGATGGAGTTTCTATTGCCAAAGAAATTGAGCTTGAAGATAAGATTGAAAATCTTGGAGCTGAGATAGTAAAAGAGGCAGCTTCAAAAACAAATGATGCTGTGGGTGACGGAACTACTACTGCTACCATTTTAACTCAATCTATAATTTCAGAAGGTTTTAAAAATGTTGCCGCAGGATCCAATCCTCTTTCTCTTAGAAGGGGGATAGAGAAAGGAGTTGAAATAGTAAAAGAATCATTAAAAAAACAATCAAAGCCTGTGAATGGGAAAGAAGGAATGGCTCAGGTTGCGACTATTTCTGCTGAAGATGAAGACATAGGGAACTTAATAGCAGAAGTGATTCAAGAGGTAGATAAAGATGGTGTTGTTACTGTAGAGCAGTCTAATACCTTTGGTCTTGAAAAAGAGATAGTTAAGGGACTTCAATTTGACAAAGGATACATCTCTCCATATATGATTACTGACGTAGAGAGAATGAAATCAGAATATGAAAATCCTTACATCTTAATTACAGATAAGAAAATATCTGCCCTTAGCGACATTCTTCCTCTCTTAGAAAAAATAGCTCAAGGAGGAAAGAAAGAACTCGTTATTATTGCCGAAGAAGTTGAAGGAGAAGCTTTAGCGACCTTGGTTGTTAATAAAATAAGAGGGACTTTCAATGTTCTCGCTATTAAAGCACCAGGTTTTGGAGATAGGAAAAAGGAAATATTAAAAGACATTGCAATAGTTACGGGAGGTCAGATTATATCGGAAGAAGTTGGTTTGAAATTAGAAAATGTTGAGTTAGAATCTCTTGGTAATGCAAGAAAAATTATTTCCACGAAGGAAAATACTACAATAATAGAAGGAAAAGGCAAGAAAGAAAATATCGAAGCAAGGATTGCCCAATTAAAAGGTCAAATTGAAAATACAACTTCTGATTTTGACAAAGAGAAATTACAAGAAAGATTAGGAAAACTTACTGGTGGTGTTGCTGTAATCAAAGTTGGAGCTGCTACCGAAATTGAGCAAAAGCAAAAGCAACATAAAACCGAAGATGCTCTTTCAGCCACTAGGGCTGCTGTTGAAGAAGGGATTGTGCCTGGAGGGGGAATAGCTCTTTTGAGAGCTGCTCAAGACCTTAAAAATCTTGAACTAAAAGGAGACGAAAAAGTCGGTGTCAATATTTTAAAAAGAGCATTAGAGGAACCAATTAGAAGAATTTCTAGTAATGCTGGAATAGATGGTTCGGTTGTAATCGAGAAAGTTAAAGATAATGAAGGTTCTTTTGGTTTTAATGCTAAAACCGGAAAGTATGAAGATCTTATGGAGTCTGGTGTAGTTGATCCTACTAAGGTGGTTAGGTCTGCACTTGAGTATGCTGCTTCAGCTTCAGCGATGCTTCTTACTACCGAATGCGTAGTTGGAGAATTACCAAAGAAAGAAGGAGAAAGAAATCTTGGAATGCCAGGAGGAATGCCAGGAGGATATTAAATAAAGAAATTAAGGGAGATAAGAAGTCCGGACTTAGTGCCGGGCTTTTTATCTTGATTTTAAATCATTTTTTCGCTATATTATAAACAATAGGTCGAAACATTAAATATTTTTTTAAAATATGTCTACAAATTTTATTCTATCTATCATTGTCATCTTTTTTGTTCTTGTTATCTTTTTTTATAATGGTCTTGTAAAATTAAAAAACAGGACAAAAGAAGCTTGGGCAGATATCGATGTTCAGCTAAAAAGGAGATATAATTTGATCCCTAATTTAGTTGAAGCAGTAAAAGGATATGCTTCTCATGAAAAAGAAGTTTTCCAAAAAGTGACGGAAGCAAGAAGTAATGCTATGCAAGCCGGAGACGTTAACAGTAAGAAAGATGCTGAAAATGTTCTTACTGGTACATTGAAATCACTTTTTGCAGTTGCGGAGAATTATCCCGAACTTAAAGCTTCCCAGAATTTTCTTGATCTTCAAAAAGAATTAAGAGATACTGAAGACAAAATTCAGGCAGCAAGGAGATTCTATAATACGAATGTGAGAGACTTGAATATTAAAATTGAAAGTTTTCCTTCTAATATGATTGCTGGATTGTTTGGGTTTAAAAAGATGGATCTTTTTGAGATTAAAGAACCAGAAGCAAGAGAGGTCCCTAAAGTTAATTTCTAAAACTTTATGCCTAGTCTATATACTCAGGCTGATTCGAACATTCACAAAACATGGCTTTTAATCAGCTTGTTTTTGGTTTTTATTATATCCTTAGGATGGTTTTTCAGTATTATTTTAGAGAGTTATCTTTTTCTTTTTATAGCTGTTATTATAGCTGTTGTTCAAAGTTCTATAGGGTATTGGTATTCTGACAAAATTGTTCTTTCTATGGCAAATGCAAAACTTATCAAGAAAGAAGATAGCCTTGAGTTATATAGGATAGTTGAGAATCTTTCAATTACGGCAGGTCTTCCTATGCCAAAAATATATATTATGGAGGAGGAACAGCCGAATGCCTTTGCCACAGGAAGAGATCCTACGCATTCATGCATTGTTGTCACGAGGGGACTTTTGAAAAAACTTGAAAGGTCTGAATTAGAAGGAGTTATGGCTCATGAATTATCCCATATAGGGAATAGGGATATATTTTTAGGAACAGTGATTGTTGTCTTGGTTGGAGTGATTGCAATTCTTGCAAGGATTTTTTTAAGAATAAGTTTCATGGGAGGATCTAGGAGAAATTCTAAAAATAATCTTGGGTTTTTAATGATAGCTTTGGGAGTAGTCGCTGCTATTTTAGCTCCTCTTGCTGCTAGCTTAATAAGGCTTTCAATTTCAAGAAAAAGAGAATTTCTAGCTGATGCCTCAGGATCTCTTTTGACAAGGTATCCCGAAGGATTAATAAAAGCTCTCGAAAAGATATCTAAAGATGAGACCCCTTTGAAGAAAATAAATAATTCTACTTCTCATCTTTACATTTCTTCGCCCTTTAAGGGGAAGCAGAAAAAATCTTGGTTTACAAAACTTTTTAGAACGCATCCTCCGATCGAGGAAAGAATAAAAGCGTTAAGGAGATAAATTTATAGAATCGACTCGGTTGGAATTAAATCTCAACCGATTATCAATTTATTAGAGATTTAATTTGTAAAATTATAAAATATAAAATCTAATAAACTGAGTTATTAAAGGAAGGATGGCCGAGTGGCCGAAGGCGCACGCTTGGAAAGCGTGTGTGGGGAAACTCACCGTGGGTTCGAATCCCACTCCTTCCGCAAGAACTGATTTCGTAATTTAATTCAGTGTAAATTGTCTATCAGTAATTAGTATACTGATGGGATTCGAAGCCCGGAGCGTTGTGTGAGTTTGCCTGCAAGGCAAGGCGAACACAGCGAGGGCCGGCCTAGAGGAAATTTCCGTCAGGAAATTTACCGGAAGGGAATCCCACTCCTTCCGCAAGAACTGATTTCGTAATTTAATTCAGTGTAAATTGTCTATCAGTAATTAGTATACTGATGGGATTCGAAGCCCGGAGCGTTGTGTGAGTTTGCCTGCAAGGCAAGGCGAACACAGCGAGGGCCGGCCTAGAGGAAATTTCCGTCAGGAAATTTACCGGAAGGGAATCCCACTCCTTCCGCAGAGAAATTTTAATACCGAAGGTATTTAATCCGTCAGCTGGCGGATAGTCATAAAGTATTATGTCTTTTCAAGACCCAATTGAAGAAATCAAATCAAAGCTTGATATAGTGGAAGTGATTGGTTCATATATCAAACTCCAAAAAGCAGGAGCAAACTACAGAGCTGTTTGTCCTTTTCATTCTGAAAAGAAACCTTCTCTTTTTGTTTCCCCAGCTCGTCAGATTTGGAAGTGTTTTGGTTGTGGTAAAGGAGGAGATATTTTCGGATTCGTAAAAGATATTGAGGGAATAGAATTTGGAGATGCTTTAAAGATTTTAGCAAGAAAGGCAGGGATAGAGTTAAGAAAACCTTCCCCTGAAATGGTTGAATGGAATACTGAAAAAAGTAGGCTTTTCGAAGTTTGCGAACTTTCGTCTAAGTTTTTTGAAAAACAGCTTTGGGATAGTGAGGGAGGAAAAACAGTAAGAAAATACTTAGAAGAAAGAGGCATGAATGAAGAATCAATGAAAAAGTGGAGAGTTGGATATGCTCCTGAAAACTGGAATTCATTAATGAATTTTCTTATTCAGAAAGGATACAAGGAAAGTGAGGTCGAAAAAGCAGGAGTTGAGATTAGGGGAGAAAAGGGAAATCTTTATGATCGTTTCAGAAAAAGAATTATGTTCCCTGTATTTAATTTAAGTTCTCAAGTAGTTGGTTTTGGAGGAAGAGTTTTCCAGTCGGACAATGAAAATGAGGCAAAGTATGTAAATACGCCTCAAACTTTACTTTATGACAAAGGGAGTATTCTCTATGGTTTAGATAAGGCTAAGGTTGAAGCAAGAAAAAAAGATTTTTGTATTTTAGTTGAAGGATATATGGATGCGATTCTTTGTCATCAGGCTGGGTTTGAAAATACTGCTGCCGTTTCAGGGACTGCCCTTACTCAAAATCAGCTTAGAATCTTAAAGAGATATTCTGATAACCTATATACTGCCTTTGATATGGACATTGCTGGTAATTCGGCAACAAAAAGAGGAATAGACCTGGCTCAAAAAGAAGGATTTAATGTTAAAGTTATTACAATGCCAGAAGGAAAAGATCCTGCGGATATCATCCTTGAAAAAGCAGAGAATTGGCAGAAGTTTGTTGATGATTCAAAATCAATTATGGAATTTTATTTTCAAAGAGCATTCTCTTCTTTCAAAAATGATCCTAAGGCCGAAAAGCCAGAGAGTAAGATAAAAATTTCTAAAATGCTTCTACCTGAGATTAAGAAGATTCCTAATCAAATTGAAAAATCTTATTGGATACAAGAGCTTTCGAATAAATTAAAGATCAAAGAAGAGGACCTAAGAGAAGAACTTGGTAAAACTAAAATTGAACAAAGCTTCTATTTTTCAGGAGAAAGTTCTGAGAAAAAAGCTTCTATCAAAAAAAAGGCAGAGAATAGAAAAGAGCTAATCGAAGAAAGAATGCTTTATCTGCTTTTGAAATATCCCGAACAGCTGGAACTTATTACCGATAAATGTCTTTCTTGTTTTTCCGAAGACTGTAAAAAAATCTTGGAATATCTAAAGAAAAATCCTGATTTAAAAAATAATTTCTCAGAAGAAGATTTAATTAAAGAAAAATTCTCTGAAGATTTCACTAAAAAAATTAATTACATTCATTTAGCAGCAGAAGTAGGGTATAATCCGTTAGAAGAAGGATTTGACGAAGAAGATATGACTGAACCAGGGGAAGAGATTGAAGAATGCATCAAGGAAATAGAGCATTTTAATACTAAAAAAGAATTAGATAATATTTCGGTAGAAATAAAAGAAGCCGAAGAAAATGATGATTCTAAAAAGCTTGATATTTTAATAAGAAAATTTAACGAATTATCTCAAAAATTAATCAATTAAAAATATGGTAAAAAAGAAGAAAAAAGAAGTGGGGAAAATTAAAAAGAAAACTTTTAAAAAGAAAATCAGTTCTGTTAAAAAGAAAACTGTTAAGAAGAAAATTCCAAAAAAGAAAATTGTAAAGAAAGGGGTTGCTAAAAAGAATAAAGTTACGAAGAAGAAAGTCTCAAAAAAGAAAATCCTGAAGAAAAAAATTGTTGTCAAGGAAAAAGTTAAAAAACTTATTAAGGGAAGAATAACTCGTTCTCGTTTTATGAGGAGACTTCGCCAAGGAGGGAAAAAAGAAAAAATTAAAGAACCATTTGATAAATTTAAAGAGCTTTTTGAAAAGGGTAAGAAGAGAGGCTTTGTGACCTATTCTGAAATTTTATATTTTTTTGAAAGACCCGAGAAAAAAATTAAAGAACTCGAAGAATTATATAGCAGTCTTGAATCAAAAGGGATTGAAATTAAAGAAGCCAAAAGTTTTTTAGATACAGAAGAAGACGGAAAAGCTCTTCAGGGGAAATTAGTTGCTGGGCAAAAACTTGATTCTGTCCAAATGTATTTAAGAGAAATTGGATCCGTTCCTTTTCTTACACCTTCAGAAGAAAAAGACCTTGCTAAAAAAATAGAGAAAGGAGATGAAGAGGCAAAAAAGAAACTTGCTAGGTCTAATTTAAAACTTGTTGTTTCTATCGCAAAGAAGTATATAGGAAGATCTCCAAATCTTACCTTGCTTGATTTGGTTCAGGAAGGAAATTTAGGTCTTTTTAGAGCAGTGGAAAAGTTTGATTGGAGGAAAGGATATAAGTTTTCTACTTATGCTACTTGGTGGATAAGACAAGCTGTGACAAGAGCACTTGCTGATCAAGCAAGAACTATTAGAATTCCAGTTCATATGGTAGAAACCATTAGTAAATTTACTCAAGTCAGAAGAAGATTATTGCAGGATTTGGGGAGAGAGCCCCTACCGGAAGAAATTGCTTCTGAGATGGGAGAAAATATTGATAAAGTAAGGCATATTATGAAAATATCTCAGAAAACTATTTCTCTTGAAACGCCTGTAGGGGAAAGTGAAGACGATAGTGTTCTTTCCGAATTTATAAAAGATGAAAAGGCAATATCTCCTTCTCTTGATGCAGCAAGGACTCTTTTAAAGGTAAGATTAAAAGATATTTTGCGAAACTTGACTCCGAGAGAACAAAAAATTCTTTCAATGAGATTCGGATTAGAAGATGGTATTACTCATACCCTTGAAGAAGTGGGACAAGTTTTTGGTGTAACCAGGGAGAGAATTAGGCAGATTGAAGCTAAGGCACTAGATAGAATAAGAGAACATCAAGATTTGAAAAAACTTAAGGGATACTAGCCAATAACTAATAACTAATAACTCATAACTTATAACTTATAACTAATAACTTATGACTAATCCGCCAGCTGGCGGACTAGATACAAGACACAATGGTGTCGAGATTTAACCTCGATAGGCTAAAGCAAAGCAAGACTTGAAAAATTATAAAATCCAGTTATAATCATTAATATTATATATTCCTTATATATTCCGCGGTAGTTCAACGGTAGAACGACGCCCTGTTAAGGCGTTTGTTGTAGGTCCGAATCCTACCCGCGGAGCACTTTTTTATAGACTGAACCATTTGTTCGGTAAATCTTTTTGTAAACTGAATCGCCAATCAGGCGGTTTTTTGGTAGGATGAAAATATGAAAAAACTTTGGTTAGCGTTTATTCTTATGGTTATTTTGGGTGGCGTTTTGTTCTTTTGGGGAAACATATTAAATTTCTATGCAAAACTATCATTAAAATTGCCAGATATTGAAAGAAGTATTAACTATCGAATAGTTCAGGAAATTGAAAAACAAGTATCTACGCCTCCGCCCCTTAGATCTAGTAAAGAAGAAGCCCAGTCATTTTTAACTCGTCCTGGGGTAATAATATTTACAAATATTGAAAGAGAAAAATTTGGTTTACCGCCATTAAAAGAGAACGCAAAACTAGACTCAAGCGCAGATATAAAGGCAAAAGATATGCTAAACAAACAGTATTTCGCCCACGAATCACCTTCGAGTATTGGGGTCGTAGACTTAGCAAAGACAGTAGGTTATGACTTTATTGAAATTGGTGAAAATCTAGCTTTGGGCAATTTCAAAGATGACCAAACTCTTGTGCAAGCCTGGATGGACAGTCCTGGTCATCGGGCGAATATCTTAAATCCCCAACATCAAGAAATTGGGGTGTCAGTAGTTAGAGGAACGTTTGAGGGGAAAATTACTTGGTTTGCTGTTCAACATTTTGGTTTTCCTCTTTCTGCTTGTCTCCAGCCCAGTCAAAACCTTAAAACAGAAATTGACTTAAATCAGAGCCAGATTCAAAAACTTCAGGCAAATTTAGATTCCCTAAAAAATGAAATTCAAAACATGCGGCCAAAACCACGGGCAGTATATAACCAAAAAATTGAAGAATATGACAATTTGGTTTCTCGGTATAATAGCTTAGTCGCAGAGACCAAGGTTTTAATTAATCAATATAATAACGAGGTTCAAGGGTTCAACAGTTGCGTCAGTGTGGCGAAGTAAAAAAAACTATTTGTTGTGACATAATTAAATAAAGGTTGCATATCCTTAATTAACTAATATACAAAAAACTATGCAAAAAATTAAAAATAACCCATTGTTTATAGCTTCTTTAGTGTTGGCAATTACTCTTTGTTTTTCAATTGTCTTTGCTAAGGAGCAAAATACGAAACAAGTTAATGGCGCAGAACAACGAAGTACTGTGGCAACGTTTGTTCAAACCCTTCTAAACGTAGCCGATAGGGAACAGGGAGGAATAGGCGAACAGGTGAGGGTGGTGGCTCGGCAACAGAATGAGACAAAAGACAAGGTAGCTGATGCAATAGATAAAGTTCGGAATAGAAGCAAAGTAAAGGTGTTTTTAATTGGAACGGATTACAAAAACATTGGTCAGTTACGAAGAGAGATGGTAAAAACCAGAAATCAGATTGACTGGTTGAATAGATTGTTGGATAAGACAACAAGCGAGGAAAGCAAAACAGCTCTCCAGGGACAAATTCAAACATTAGAACAGGAACAGCAAAAGATTGAAGATTTTCTTAAAGCCAATGAGAGCAAATTCAAAAAATTCCTTACATTTTAGTGGTAGGAGATAAAGAAGAGAAAAAGAAAAATATTGCTGTAAGGAAGAGGAAAGAAGGTGACATTGGAAGCATGACAATTACTAAATTTTGTGATATAATTTTAAAAGAAGTTAAGAAATAATAATATATAAGAATATGAAAAAAACAAAATTATTAATTACTGTAATTATTATTATTATTTTAATATTCTTATTGTTATTATCAATGGGTTTGCTTTCTGGATATGATCTTGGTCCAGAAGAAATACTTCTAAAATTATTTGGCAATTAAATTAATTTATAACCAAGGTTCGAATGTCGTCCAGCAGAAGTTAAATCAGGTATATAAATCTCTCCGATCTCCATAATTTTAGTTCTAACGTTGTCCACGATGCGGAGCCACTATTTTTAGTCGTAGATTTTAGCTTACCGTTAACGGGTTTCTAACCGCCACTTTTAATTAAGGCGGTTTTTTGGTAGGATAAAAATATGAAAAATGTTATCACAATAATAATTTTTATTATCGTTGTTTTTATTGGAGGAATAGTTGCTGGTTATTATATATCCAAGCCCTCGCCGGTTAAACAGATTACTTCGCAAGTTGTTTTAGAAAGTTTGCAAAGCCGCGGTTTTTTGGTTACTCAATCTATTTTGGCTGAGCAGAAGATTATAATTGAAAATAAAACAGGAACCTTATGGAAAGATTTAATTTGGGGTCAGAAAATAACAGCTTCTGCTTTAATGAAAACCAGTTTAGGCGTGGATTTAACTAAATTAAGTTCGAATGACATTAAAGTCTCAGATAATAGAATAACCATCGCATTGCCCCCAGTAGAAATTCAAAGCATTGAATTGGTTAGTGATATTAATTTAGATAATAATCAGGGTATTTTGAAAAAACTACTAGATAATAATAATGGTTATAATGATGCTTTGGGACAACTGCGAAGCCAAGCTCAAAGCGTGGCTATAGTAGACGATGTTCAAACTAAAACCCGACAGGGCGCTGAGCAAGAAATCAGTCGGTTAGTTAATTTTTTACTGCCACAGACAGTAGTTGAATTTAAATAGGCTTTTCCATTCCTGATACACAAAGTTCCAACGAATACTCCCAGAAGAAAACACCGTGTTTCTGACTGGGTTTTTTATTTCAAATCTACCACAAGAACTTACTATTTCTCTTATTATGGTTCCAACAACCTTCACGATGCGGAGCTTGCTAAATAATCGCCAAGAAGGCGGTTTTTTAGTATAATAAAAATATGAATAGGGTCAAAATCCTAAAACTAATAGCTTCTATTTTGATTTGCCAGGGAGTAGGATCTATCGGAGCATTATTTACTTCGCCCGCGATTTCAACTTGGTATACTACAATCCAAAAACCGAGTTTTAACCCGCCTAACTGGATTTTTGCCCCCGTTTGGACGCTTCTATTTTTAATGATGGGTATTTCTCTCTATTTTGTGTGGAGTAAGGGTTGGGAAGATAAAAAGATAAAAATAGCAGTTTTTATTTTTAGCGCTCAGATCGCATTAAACATTTTTTGGTCCCTTCTTTTTTTCGGCTTACAATCTCCATTTTACGCTTTCATAGAAATAATCATTCTCTGGCTGGCAATTTTATTGACTATTATCAGTTTTTATAAGATTTCTAAAATTGCTACTTATCTTTTGTTGCCTTATATTCTTTGGGTCAGTTTTGCCGCAGTTTTAAATTTTTCAATCCTAATTCTTAATTTATAGTTTTTGATATTCTGCCAAACAGGTTCTAACCCTTCAAATTCTTCAGGGCGAGGCATCGTCCACGACCCGCA
>CAZHQQ010000004.1:0-15623 GCA_964534925.1 uncultured Candidatus Saccharibacteria bacterium
GAAAAAGGGGTATGCTAAGAACAATGAATGTATTTTCGTTAAAAGATATCAAAAATACTTTAAAAGAATATGAGATTCGCCCTTCAAAAAGATTAGGACAGAATTTTTTAATAAGAGAAGACGTAGCCGACAAAGTTTTGAAAGCAGGAGAAATATCTTCTTCTGATACTATCCTTGAAATAGGTCCAGGATTAGGATCTTTAACATTTAAATTGGCGGCCAGTGCAAAGAAAGTTATAGCTATTGAGAAAGACAAGAGAATGGCCGATATTTTAAAAAAGTCAATAAATAATCCTAATGCTGAGATCATAAGAGGGGATATACTAAAATTTGATATTAATGATTTGGGTCTCAGGGGTTATAAGATAATATCAAATCTTCCTTATTGCATATCTTCTCCTGTTATAAGAAAATTTCTTGAGGAAAAGAAAAAACCTGAACTGATGGTTTTAATGTTGCAAAAAGAAGTGGCTCAAAGAATAAAAGCAAAACCTCCTTTTATGAATATTCTCGCTGTCTCAGTCCAGATATATGCTCAAGTTGAGATTAAAGAATATGTTTCTAAAAAATCATTTTGGCCAGAACCAAAAGTAGACTCAGCCATAGTCAAGATAATAATAAAAGATAATTATCTAAAAGAAATAAAAGATATTGATATGTTTTTTAAGATTGTAAAGGCAGGATTCTCTCATCCAAGAAAACAGATTTTAAACAATTTTTCAAAAGTGTTAAAATTAGAAAAAAAGGATACAGAAGAATGGTTGGAAAAGAATAATATTGATTCAAAAAGAAGAGCCCAGACATTAAAGATTGAAGAATGGTTAGCGTTATACAAAACCTTTCACGTTTAAAAAATAATGTTATAATATAATAATGGATAATATTAAAAAACTTTTTTCTCTTGCTAAAAGAAGATCTTTAATATATTTTTCTCTTTTAATGGCAATAATATTTGCCCTTCCTTTAAGAACTTATGCTGCCATAATGGACCAAGTCGTAGGAGCTCTTATGATTGTGCCTAATCTCGCCTTAAATCTTATTTTTCAAGCTTTATTAGATGCAACCGAAGGGCTTGTCTCTTTATCTTCTTGGCTCTTAACTTGGGTAACAAGTGACAATTTTATCAGTCTTACATATACAACTAGAGCAAATCCCGTCATAGAAGCTGGTCTCAATGTAACTCAAAGTTTCGTTAATATGGGCATAGTTTTAGCCCTTATTTTTATTGCCTTCGCCATGATATTAAGAATAAAAGGATATGAGACAATCAGAATATTCATAACCCTTATTGCAGTTGCCCTTTTGGTTAATTTTGCCCCGTTGTTATGTGGCCTTATTGTTGACGCTTCTAATATAGCCATGCATTATTTCACAAAAAACATAACAGGAATGACAGGACTTGCCAATGTTCTTGGTAGTTATACTCAAACCACAGGGGCTTTGATTAAAAACGCGCTTAGCCTCTCAGGACAATCGCAAATTTTAATCAAGAGTTGCGTTATGATATCTATAAATCTTGGCGTTTTCTTTGCTCTTTTAATGTTTGTCTTTATCTTTATGTTGAGATATATAGCCATATGGGTAATAGTAATTCTTTCACCTCTTGCTTTTGTGGCGTACATCTTACCCTTAACTAGAAAATATGCTTTCCAATGGTTCAGTCAATTAATACAATGGTCATTTATAGGAGTAATTGCTGCCTTTTTTCTCTATCTATCCGAACAGATTTTTGCCAAGATGGAACAGCTTAAAGAAAGTCTCGGAGCATCTCCAGTTCCAAGTGGAAACGGTTCAGACGCTTTGGATGTTGGATTTTTTAACGATATCTTCCCTTATTTTGTGCCTCTCGCATTTCTTATCATAGGTATTGTTTTGTCTTTAAAAACTTCAGCAGCAGGAGCTGATGTTATAACTAAAACAGCTAAAAATATAGGGACAAACATACAGAAGACAGGAAGAAAATTCGCCGGAGAAGAGGCAAAGAACATATATAATCAAGGATTAAAAAAACTAAGAGAAAATGTTCCTGAAAAAGCTAAAGAAAAAATGCAGAAATTTGGCTATGGAAGTTCAGAATTGATTCGCTTAAAATTGGGGGAAAATAAAACAGGATTGATGAAGGGTGCCGGAAGATTCGTAAGCTCCCTGTCGAATTGGGGCACAGCCATACCAAGATATGCTCTCCGTGGTATTGGGAAGGCTGGATCAATGCTACAAAAATATGACACTCGAGATATAAAAAACGTAAAAGAACAAGTAAATAATCAAACTTTTAGAGAATCTCTTGCAGACCTAAGAGGTAATAAGCCATGGATTGAAAAAGCAGCAATATTAGAGCAATTACAAGGAAACGGAAAAGCAAATGATTTAAGAGATAATGGTTTTGGCAATGAAGAACAAAGTAAAATTGCTACACAGGCATTGAAAAGAGGACATAAAAAGACATTCAAAACTATAATGAAAAATAATTCGACAATGGTAGATAATGTAAAGGATAAGATTAAGGACAGTCCCGAACTTCAAAAGGAAGCAGACCTAGAAGTGACAACTAAAGACAGAGAGAAAGGAATAACAAACTCAGTGGAAAAGATTATGTATAAAATGGGACCAGCTGATGTTGAGAACATGGATGATTCGTCATTTAAAGATCCTCGAGTATTGGCATCAATGTTAAAATTTTGGAAAGGAAAACATATAGCCAAGGCCGGAGAAAAATTTGGAGAAAAATTTTCAGGACCTTTCCAAGAAGCAATAAACGGGATAGAAATCAAAAAACCAGATTGGCTAAAAGATAACAATTCGGCATTATATAAATATTTAAACAACAGTCCTGGGGCTCAAACCCTTGGGATGGGAGTTCCTTCAGCAGAAGAAAGAAGTAAACATAAAGTAGGATATAAAAAAGATTACAATAATAATCGGGGAATGATTGATGCTATTGTTTCCAATCAACCAGTTACTCCAGGAGGGCCTCCCAAACCCACAAGCAAGAAAGTGTCAAGTAGATTTCATAGTAATCTTGTTAGTCATTCTGATGACGCAACTACTGGAGGGGAAGGTGCTAATAAACGACAGATAAAATAATATAGCTTTAGATTAAAAACAAAAAAGGGGAATTTTTATCCCCTTTTTTAATTGATTAAATCTTATTGATCAAATCTTTTTGAAAGCACCTATTATTTCAAGGATGCTTTCTTTAATTCCTCCGCCTCCATTCGCTATTATGTCGGTTAGAGCATTTCCATCTATACTCATTCTTCTCTTTACTAGGTCTTCAGCAATAATGAACATCTTGCCGTTCAGACCTTCGTCCTTATTTATCTTTTTTTGAATTTCTTTTTCTGACTTTCCAGTATAAAGAGATATCATTGAAATCATAGACCCTACTGTTTCTAATGCCCTTATTCTTCTTTCTTCCTCAGACGCTTCTGCTTCTCTCTTTTTCTTTTGAACCTCTCCTCTAGCTTTAACTAAATCGTCTTCTAGGTCGAAATCCATAATTGTAATCCTTTCCAGTTCAAATCCCCAGGAAGAAAGAGTCTTTTCAACTCTTAGTAACTCTTTTTTTAATTCTGGTTTTTCGGAATCATGAAACTTATTTTTTAAATCAAATCCCGCTTCTTTCATTGCCAATCCTTCATCAATTGTTAATCCATTTAGATAAGTTCTAACAACATTTTCAATCAAATTTTTTATTGCGGTTTTCCAGTTCTTTATCTCATATGTTGCCCTATAAGTACCAGACGTTGCTTTTTCCTTAAGATCATTTTTATCGACCTTATAAGGCGTATCCGGATCTTTGATTTTAACAAAAACCTCAGATCCTTTTGGTGTTGCTGAACCATCTTGGAAATCGATCTTAACTGGTTCTTCAAATAAGGGCAATGATTGCTCCCACGTGGAGAGAGTTATCCGAACTTTCATAATAAGAGGGAGTATCCAATTCAGTCCAGGTTGTAAGGTCCTAGAGTACTTTCCAAAACTCTCGATAACCCTTCTTTCCTGCTCTTGACATGTTTCAAACCCCGAAAAGATAATCGTACCAACAAATAAACCAACGACAAGATATATTATCATCACTATCATCTCATTTCACGTCCTTTCTTTCTTTTTTAAATTTTTAATTTACTTTAATAATCTATATGATTTAATAGATTATTTTATTATTCAATAGCTTATTCTACAATAAAAGATTGATATTGTCAACAGGGAAAGGTTTTTACTTGCTCTTTGTAGAATATTAAATTTATTTGTGATAAAATTATATAAGAGTTAAAATAAAACAACATGAAACAACAATACGATAAAGAGAAACTTTGGGGTTTATACAATGAACTTCCAGAAGAATTGAAAAGCGCCATTTTCTCCGAGAAGACAGCTACGCATATTTGGGATATTTGTGTAAAAAACGAAGTTAAAGAAACCAATGTGTCTGATATCGCTCAATTGGTTGGCCAAGTCTTTTTGGGACTAATACCCCCAAAAGACCTTGATAAAGAGATAAAGAAAACATTAGGATTAAATCAAGAAAAATCAAAAAAGATATCACAAGAAATAGAAAGATTCATATTGTTCTCTGTTAAAAACAGTTTAGCCGAATTATACGGGATAGAATATAGCCCCGGAGAAACCAAAAAGAAAGAAATTCATAAAGTGGATGAATATAGAGAAGATATAAAATAAAACCACTAATTAGAAATTAAAAGTATATGTCTTTTGTTGTTCCAAAATTTATTGAGAGAAAGCCAAAGATAGTCGGAGCTCTTAACCTTAAACAATTATTCTATGTTGGGGTGGGAGTTGTCGCCTCTGTTTATCTTTACTATACTGCCTCATTCTATGTTTTTGTTTTTCTTTCAATTATTTTAATTAGTAGCGGTGTTTTTTTGGCTTTTTATAAAATAGAAGGCATATCAATAACTACGGCAATAGGAAATTTTTTCTTCTTTTTCATGTCTTCAAAGGTATATTTATGGAAAAAATCAGGACTTCCTCCAAAAATAATAAGGAGAAAAATAAAAGAGGAAGATAAGAAAGAAAAGGGAACAATCGTCTTAGATATGGCTGAAAAAAGTAAACTTAAACATCTTTTTGAAAAGACAGAAAGATACTAAAAGCTAAATATGGTATCACCAAGTACGCAAGATTTTTTGAAAATAAAGGAAGTAAGAGATGGATTTATTATTCTAAAAAATAATTCATTAAGAGGAGTAATGATGGTTTCTTCTATTAACTTTGGATTGAAAACCCAAAACTCACAAGAAGCGATAATTTATCAATTCCAGCAGTTTTTAAATTCTATTGATTTTTCAATTCAAATTTTAGTCCAAACAAGAAAATTGAACATTACAGGATATTTAGAGAAATTAAAAGATCTCGAGAAAAAACAAGAAAACGAACTTTTAAAAACACAGACAACTGAATATAGGAATTTCATTGGAAAAATAGTGGAAGGAGGAACGATTATGACTAAAAATTTCTACATTGTGGTCCCTTACTCATTGATGGAAGAAAGGACGACCACCCGTAAGAAACTAAAAAAGGTAATAATCTCTGATTTAAGCAAGCAAGATCTCCAAAGATGCAAAGACCAGCTTTGGCAGAGAATGGAATTCTTAGGTCTTGGTTTAAGAGGATGCGGGCTGAACGCCATTCCTTTAACTTCACCAGAACTCATAGAACTGTTCTGGAGCACATATCATCCTCAACAAGCTGAAATAGGGTATTACCCAGAAATACCACCCGAAATGTCACAAATATGAAAATACCATTTTTAAATAAATTAATAAAAGGAAAGAAAAAACCGATTCCTGAAATTAACATAGGAAGAAGGATAGGAGTAAAGGATATTATTGCTCCTCCTTCTATTGAAGTAAAACCGAATTATGTTCGAATTGGAGAAAAGTTTGCCAAAACATTTTTTATATTTTCTTATCCTCGTTATTTGAATACAGGATGGTTTTCTCCAATTATTAATATGGGTGTTCCTTTAGACATTTCTCTCTTTTTGCATC
The DNA here is from genome assembly GCA_964534925.1 of uncultured Candidatus Saccharibacteria bacterium. Classification (GTDB taxonomy): domain Bacteria; phylum Patescibacteriota; class Minisyncoccia; order Minisyncoccales; family CAZBVF01; genus CAZBVF01. Next base: position 6,015 of record CAZHQQ010000004.1, read on the forward strand.
CCGTCGAAACAAATCTAATTTTAAAACAACTAAGAAGGAGAGTGACCGAGGCTCAAGCAGAATTAGCAGAAAGAGAACAGAAAGGATTAATAAGAGACCCTTCGCTTGAAACAGCATATCGGGACTTAGAGCAACTTAGAGATAAACTCACTACCGCCCAAGAAAGAATGTTTCAACTTGGGGTATATATTACTGTCTACACAAAAGACGAAAAGGAATTAAGAGAAATTGAAAGTGACCTAAGGTCAATTCTTGAATCAAGGCTTGTATATATAAAGCCTTCACTTTATCAACAAGACAAAGGATTCAACTCTACGGCTCCTTATGGAATGGACCTTTTAAATGTCCATACGCCGATGAATACGTCGCCTCTTTCAAGCATTTTCCCCTTTATTTCTTTTGACTTAAGCTCTAATAAAGGAATTCTCTATGGGATTAACAGACATAACAATTCTCTCATCCTTTTTGACAGATTCTCTTTGGAAAATGCAAATACAACTGTATTCGGAATAGCTGGTTCAGGAAAAAGTTATGCCATAAAACTTGAAATACTAAGATCTTTAATGACAGGGACAGACTGTATAGTCCTAGACCCCGAAAATGAATACAAATTTTTATCAGATGCAGTCGGGGGATCTTTCTTTAATATTTCCCTTTCTTCGGAAAATCATATCAATCCTTTTGATCTTCCAAAACCAAGAGAAAATGAAGACCCTGCGGACATTCTAAGATCTAATATAATTAACATGGTAGGGTTGTTAAGAATTATGCTTGGAGGGCTAACTCCAGAAGAAGATGGGATCATGGATATCGCCTTAACTGAAACTTATGCATCAAAAGACATTACACCTACTTCTGATGCTAGTAAATGGGAAGAAAACGTTCCTCTAATGAAAGACTTAGAATCAGTACTAGAAACAATGGAAGGGGCAAAATCACTTTTGGCTAGACTAAGAAAATATACCATGGGGACATATTCTAAATTCTTCAATCAACATTCCAACGTAGACATGAAAAACAATATGGTGGTTTTCGGCATTAGGGATATGGAAGATGAATTAAGGCCAATAGCAATGTTTATTATTATGAGATATATATGGAATGCTATTAGGTCAGAGCTCAAGAAAAGAATATTAGTCGTAGATGAGGCATGGTGGATAATGAAAACAGAAGATGGCGCTTCTTTCTTGTATGGCTTAGCAAAAAGGGCTAGAAAATATTGGCTTGGAGTCACCACTGTTACGCAAGACGTAGTAGACTTTATGAAATCAGATTACGGAAAGCCTATTATCACAAATTCTTCTCTGCACATTCTGATGAAACAAAGCCCAGCCATGATAAAGACCGTAAAAGAAACTTTTGACTTAACAGAGCAAGAAAAAAATCTGTTATTAGAATCACCCGTAGGGGAGGGCTTATTTTTCGCAGGGCTAAAACACGTAGTAATGAAAGTAGTGGCCTCTTATATAGAAGATCAGTTTATTACAACTGCACCAGAAGAAGTTGCGAAAATTAGAAAGGCAAAAGAGAAATCAAAATAGTTTTGAAAAATGGCAGAAGAAGAAACCCCCAAAGAGGAAGTAGAGATAAAGAAAAAAGGAGGGAAAAGGCTCTCGAAAATACCCTCAGAAATCCTCTTCTCACCGGGGGGAATGGTGCTTTTGTTTTTTGCCCTTGTAATGGAAGCAATTGATTTTCTTATCCCTATTCCAGGAGCTTGTTGGACAATAGAATTATTGATAGAATTATTTTTTATTCTTCTCTTGGTTATAATCGCCAAAACACCATTTAAAAGCCTTATTATTCCTTTTATTATCGAAAGAGTCCCGGGAATCAGCGACATAGTCCCGACTTGGGTTATAAGGATGATATTCTAAATAAAATGTTTTTTTCAAAAAAAAGAAAGAGAATTATAATATTTACTGCCTTATTTCTTTTGTTTTTAGGCAGTTTTCTTTTTGCCCAAGCAAGAGAGCTTGAATTAAATTATCCTCAAATCGGCAATTTTTCATTAACGGAAGATTCTGTTGACCTTCCCGCTTTTATAAAATACATATTTAATTTATCTATTGTTCTTATAGGAATAATTGCTTTTGGAGGGTTAGTATTTTCAGGGTTTCTCTATTTGACCTCTTCTGGTGATTCCGCCCAAATAAAAAAAGCTAAAGATGGCATTACGGCAAGCATCATTGGGATTCTATTACTTTTAGGATCTTATCTTGTTTTGGAGAAGATAAACCCAGAACTATTAAAGTTAGAAAAAGAGGATTTAGAAACAATAGACATTGTCAGTTTTGACGAGTTGAAACTTCCAGACGATATAACGGGAACTTGGATAGAATTGCCTGTTGAAACAAGAATTGTAGGGGTTGAAGGAGAAGAATATGGAATGTTTGAAGAGAAAAGACTTGAGAGAATAAAACAAAACGCAAAAGATACCGCGGAAGAAGCTGGGCTCATAGCCACGACATCGGGAAACCTTGCTTCTCTTGCCGACAAATGTAAGTGCAACCATGGTGCTCAATCCGACAATAAGTGTAGCGTGCCCGAATGTGATGGCGATTGTAAAACAAAAGAAGATGACGATGGCACAGAAGAATGCATAGATACTTGTAAAGGAAAATGTTGTACCTCTGATCCATGTTGCGATGTAAGAAATGAAATAAACACAGAAAAAGCAAAGAATAGAGAATCATCAAACAACCTTCAATCATTAAAAGAAAACCTTTTTAACGAAAAAAAAGATTTAGAAATAGAAACAGAAAAACTTAAAAGGACCTTAGAGATAATGAGAGATGATTGTTCTCTGTCTCTTATTGTGAGCAGAGATAATTATATAAGTTTGAAAGATTATTACGAACACAACGAAGAAGAAGCGAAAGAAATGAGATATTGGGATGAAGTGAAAAAGCTTATTCCAATGTCTTATGCAGATTTTTATTGCGCAGTTGGAGGTTCAAGATTGGGATATCTCCCCGAGAACATTGATATCCTTTCTCAAGAAGAGATAGAAACATCTTTGGCAAACTATGAAGAATATCTCAAAACAGCGTCTCACGAAGATACTATTAGTTGCCAAAAGACAATCCCCTTTGGAGAAATTATAGACGAGGGACTTAAAATAGCAAACAAACTGCTGAAAAAGATGTTTAATCAAGATGATGATATTAAAAAAGCGGGGATGATACAACTTCAGTCAAAACTAATAGAAAAAATAGACAAGCTTCATTTGTTGATTAACGATTGTCTTTCCAGTCACTGCACCCCTGTGTGCGAATGCGGTAGCAATTGTAATGGTTGTGAGGCCTCTCATTGCGCAGGAGGAAATCCTTGTCCTATGGGAGAAATAGACAAATTAAAAGATGAAATAACTGACATTTATAAAGAAATTGAGGAAAGAAAAAATGAAATATTTAAGATTGTTAACATCACTATCCCTGAATATCTAAATGGTGACTTTAAAACGCTAACGATATGGACTCATAATTGCATAGCAGACCCAGAGGAAATAGAATCGGGATGGATCCTTACAAACTGCGAAAGAGCTACGGGAAGTATTGGGCCTGACGGAAAAATAATAGAAACTACCACATCTACGCAAGGAGGAAGTTCTCAAATTCCTGCTTTATGTAAATGTTCTAATATAGACGAGTGCAAAAAGAATTTCCCGACTTTAAAAGATAAAATAGTATGCAGTGTCATTGAAAATTGCACTGAATTTAATTTCTTCTGTTGTAGAGCTAAGTTAGCAGAATAATATGATAAAAAAAATCTTACCAATAATAATGTTGCTATCTGTCTTCCTGCCAATAATGTCTTTTTCAGCAGACAGAAGTTTAGAAGTTGATTATTTGAATATCCCAGAAAAAGGAAATGAGATGGGAAATATTTTCCAATATGTTGAATATGTATTTAATCTTTCAATATGGATAATAGGAATCATTGCTTTTTTCCTTCTTATTTTAGCTGGTATCCGATACCTCACTTCTGTTGGAAACCCTTCAGCCGTCAATGATGCTAAGAGCCAAATCACTTCAATATTTATCGGCATAGCAATACTTTTTCTTTCTGTTATTATCTTAAACAATATCAATCCAGAAATTACTAAATTAGAGAATAAAGAACTAGAAGACGTAGAGATGGAAGCTGTTGATTTTAATTTACAAGACAATACACCAGATCCTCTAGTCAGAATTAAAAATTTAGCCAAAGAAGTTAAGGACGACATAATGCCCTCCCTAATAACTAAACATAAAGAACTAATAGTTCGCGTTAAAAAATGTGACTGTTTTTTCTCTAACTCTCAATGTGATTGCATGGGATGGAATTGCACCGAGATTAAATGTTACGGAGATCCATGTGTTAATAGAAAAGAGATAGTTGAACAGCAAATTAATATCGTATTATTTAATGCAATACTGTCTTACAATAAAAATAAGACAGACACCGAAAGAGAAGACATAAGGGCCGAACTTGACCATTTTATATACTGGGAAAGACTCACAGAAACACAAGCAAATAACTTAGAAAAGCATTTAGAAGAAATTGTCCCGTTAATGGAAGAATTAGCAAGCAAGTCTTTGGAAAATTCTGAATTACCCGACGAGTGCTTAATTCCTGATAAATGTAGCTCTCATTGTAGAGGGAAGTGTCATAACGATTGCGATAACGCCACCAAATGCAGACCCAAGGCATGTACCGGAGACAATCCATGCCCGGTTGAAAAGCTTGAAAAAATACTTAAAGAAATGGAAGTTCTCCAAGGAAAAATTTCTTCTCTTTGTGTAAAGATTATAACCATCTTAAATTAATATGAAAAAGAAAAAAGTTATATTCTTAATCTTATTATTTTTTCTTCTCTTCAATTGTTTTTTTAAAACTCTACAAGAAACAGAAAAATCTTCAATATCTTCTTTGGAAAATTTCTTTAATTCCTCTACGTTAAATAATGTTGCATTAGCTGCGGACGATGAAGAGGGAAGAGAACTTGAAATCAACTATCCAGAAGTAAATTCCATTAAGCCAGAGAAAAGTACTTTTCCTATAAATAAATATGTGGAATATATTTTTAATTTTGTTCTGTGGGGTGTGGGATTCTTAGTCTTACTAATAGTTGTATCAGGTGGCGTTCAATATTTAGGATCTGTAGAAAATCCTAAGGGACAAAAAGAAGCCAAAGATAGAATTACCTCTGCTCTTGTTGGATTATTATTATTAATTTCATCAGTTGTAGTTCTAAATCAAATAAATGCAGATTTAATAAAAATGCCCTTGTCGGAAACTGAAAAACCACTCGTGGTAGGCCCGGGAATTTGGCTCTGCAGTGAAACCGTGGCAGATTTTGAGCCATTTATGAAAGGAGAACTCAGTCTTGAGAGAAAGGAAAGAGAAGATAAAATGCAAGAGATAAAAGGGAAATGCTACAAGCTTTTATCTAGAGAACCAGAACCAAAAGGATTTGAGATAAAACAGCTTTATATAATTAATTTTGAAGATGCAAGTCCGACAGGAGAGTCTCCTTTCAGATATGCTGTTGTCTTCCATCAAGAAAATACCCATCTGGGCAACAGAGGCAAATGTATCACAACAGATAAAAGTAAGAATGTAGAAAATTTTGATCCTGAGTCAATGACCCCTCTTATGTTAAGAGATGAGGCTGAAGGAGAAGGAGTCACTCTTTATAACCACAGAGAGTGTAATAAAAATATTGACGAAGACGATGGTCCAATTTCAAAAACTTATTTAGGTTCAGGCTCAGGGTATAGCAATGTCAACACTATCTATAATCCAGACATGAATCCTTGTTACTCTCTCGGAATAGATAAACCTACAAACTGGATAGCTATAGCATACAAAGAGAAACCCACTAACACAGGAGGTTTTTCAGAAGGGATAGAATGTGAAGTATTTGACGAGACTAATAATGATCTGATAGATGATTATGTTGGAGAATTTTGTGCAGAAGAAGAAGTTTGGAAAAGAATACCGTGCATCGTAGGTCTCACGGTATTAAAGGGACAAATAATGGACGACCAAACGGAATAAGAATAAAGAATTCATTTATTATGAAAAAAAATAAAACTATTTTCTTGTTTCTAGTAATTTTCTTCCTTTTGAACCTTCCCTCCACAACAGCGGGAAGTCTTGAATTAAGTTATCCTAAAATAGATGAAATTCAAATAGAAGGAACAACTTCATTGCCTGAATATGTAGAATATACTTTTACTTTTGCTATTTGGATAGTAGGATTGCTTGCCTTTATAATTTTAATTATAGCTGGAATAAAATGGATTGTCTCAATAGATAATTCTGCCGTTAAAGCAGAAGCAAAAAATCAAATTTCAGCTGCACTTCTTGGAATACTTATTCTTTTTTCTTCCGTTATAATTATAGAAAAAATCAATCCAAACTTATTAGTCTTGCCAGACCTCAAAATTGTTGAGATAGAAACAGATAATATTGATATCCCGGACCCAGATGGAGAGCCAGGGAAAAAATTGGAAATTAATTATCCTGAAATAGGCAGTTTAAAACCAGAGAAAACAACTTTTCCGTTACCTAAATACGTAGAATATATTTTTAATTTCGCTATTTGGGGAGTTGGAATCTTGGCACTAATAATAATCGTTTTGTCTGGAACCCAATATTTAATTTCCATGGAAAATCCTGGAATGAAAAAAGATGCTAAAGACAAAATTACTTCTGCTCTTATTGGTTCACTTCTATTGGTTTTATCAGTTGTAATTTTAAACCAAATAGATTTGGAAATAATAAAACTTCCACCTCCGAAAACAGAAGAACCACTTGTGATGGGTTCAGGAATTTGGCTTTGTGACGAAGAGATATCAGATTTTGAAGCATTTATGAAGGGTGAATTAAAACTTGAGAGAGAAGAAAGAGAGAAAAAAATCAAAGAGATAAAAGAAAAGTGCTATGAAGCTATGGGTAAAGCCGACATACCTGATGGTTTTAAAACAAAACAACTCTATGTGGTAAACGTTGAAGAGACAGACTCAGTAGGAGGGCTCTCTTTTAGATATGCTGTTGTTCTCCATGAAGAGGTTCGAAATGAAGGTAGATGTATGTTGAAAAACGTAAGTTCGCCTATAAAAAATTTCAACACCTTATCTATAACCCCTCTTATGTTAAGAGATGAGGCTGAAGGAGAAGGAGTCACTCTTTATAGTCATAAAGACTTTAATAAAGGAACTACTGCTGCGGACAAACCAAAAGAAAGCGAAACTTACAAAGAAACAGGATTAGGATATAGTTCCCTTAATGTCCATTTTCCAGACATGGATCCCTGCAATTCTGTTAGAATAGATGAAAATGAAGAATGGATAGCTATATTTTACAAACAGAGAAGCGGAGATAATATTAGTAATTGGGGCACTGGGGGCATTAGTGACATTATAAACGAATCAAGAGAATGTGATATATATGACAGAAGCCATGATAATTTAGAAGATAATTATACAGGGAATTTCTGTACCGCGGGTTTTTGGGGACAATATCGAAAACCATGCGTTAAGAGCCTCAGGGTATTAAAAGGACAGATAATAGATTAATTTTAAAAACCCCCGCAAAGGGGGGTTAAGTTTTTTTATAAAATCCTGACTGTTATTGTTTAATCTTAATAACCACTCTTCTTTCATCTCCCTCCCCCTCACTTTCCGTGACAATGTCATCCCTTTCGGCCAACTCAAGATGGATAACTCTTCTTTCATAAGAAGACATTGGCTCAAGGGATTTTTCTTTTTTTAAGAGAGAGACTTCGTCAGCAGTTGATATTGCTAATTCTTTTAAATATTCAGCTTTCTTTTTCTTGTAATTATTAATATCTAAATCAATATAAAAGTTTTTCTCGGGAGCAATTTTTCTCTTTAAGATTATTTTCAATAATCTTTGTATTTCTGAGAGTGTTTCTCCTTTTTTACCAATTAAAACCTGGGGTTCTTCCGTTCTGACTTCTATAGGAATAGTTAATCCTTGGGGAATATTAATTTCAACGTCAATTTCGAATCCCATCTTATTGAAAAATTCCTGAATGATTTCTTTAATTTTTTTTGGATTTGATTGAGACATATTTAATCTTCCTTATTAGGATTATCTTTAATAGGACTATCTTTAATAGAGTCATCTTTAATAGGGGAACGATAAACTATCTTTTGTTGTATTAGCGTGAAAAGAGCTGTGATCATCCAATAAAGTCCAATAGCTGCGGGAAGTCGTAATAAAATTATGACCGTAAATGCAGGGAAAAAATACATCATCTGTTTTCCCATAGTCTTAGAAATCTGGCTTGCCTGATCTTTACTTCCAGACGAAGACGGTAAAGAATTATCCATAATGTTTTTGCTTTGAAAATATTGAATAGCTCCAGCCATAAAAGCTAGAATAATATTACTTTTTGATAAATTCAAAAATCCTAAAAAGTATGGATTAATTTCTCCTGGATGAGGGACGAAAGAGTAAAGGTGCATCATTTGACCTGGCTCAAAACCGTGCCAGAAAACCCTATAAAGCGCTATTAGGATAGGAAGTTGGATTAGTAAAGGAAAGCACCCCCCAAGAGGGTTAACTTTTTCTTTCTTATAAAGACTCATGGTCTCCTGCGCTTGTTTTTCCTTATCGTCTTTATATTTTTTCTTAATCTCCTCTAGTTTAGGTTGGATATTTCTTATCTTTTTCTGAGACCTTAAGGACTGGACCATGATTGGATAAAGAATTAATCTTATGGAAACAGTAAGGACAATAACCGCTATTCCAAAATCATTACCAGGCAAAAACCTGTACAAAAGAATCAAAGCATTAAATAAAGGTTTGTATAAAACTAAATAGAAAGCGTCTATTAATACTTGCATAAATTAAGGTAAGTCTATTCCTCCCCTTGACCAAGGCCCACATCTTAATATTCTTTTAAATCCCTTAATTCCTCCTTTTAAAAATCCATATTTTTCAATAGATCTTAATGTGTATTCGGAACAAGTTGGATAAAAACGACAATGATGTCCTAGGTAAGGTGATAAATTTTTCTGATAAAATTTTATCAAATCAAGAGCAATGACCCTAAGCATAATTATTTTTTAATTAATCCTGACCTCTGAAAGAGACTTTCCTCTCTCTCTTTTATAGTGCTAAAGTCTTCTTCCTTAATGGCTTTATTAGCAATGATTACAACGTCCATTCCTTCTTTTATTTTAATAAGATTTGACCTAACTACTTCGCTCATCCTTCTTTTTATCTTATTTCTTATCACCGCCTTATTAGAAACTTTTTTACTGACAACAAATCCAAATCGACTTATCTTTAAATTATTCTTAGCGGTTTTTAAAAATAAAAAATCTCCCCCGAAGCCTCTTCCTTTACTAAAAACAAAATCAAAATCACTTTTCTTTTTTAATCTATTTTCTTTGGAAAGCACCTCCTTTTATAATCCGATAACTAACAATCAATAACTGATAAGCTTTTACATTACAGATTGTGAGTTGTAGGCTATAAATTATAAAGATAAGGCTAAACGGTAAGCCTTTTTCTTTTTTTATTTCTTCTTCTTTTTAATACATTCCTTCCTGCCTTCGTTTTTGCCCTTGATATAAATCCATGTGC
>CAZHQQ010000004.1:15633-18062 GCA_964534925.1 uncultured Candidatus Saccharibacteria bacterium
TCCATGTGCCCTTTTTCTTTTTCTTTTTTTAGGTTTATAAGTAATACTCATAATAACATACTAACATATCAGAACAAAGAAACAAGCGTTTGTGGTTAATTACGCGACATAAATATCATTTATCAATAGAAATTAGTTCTTTGTCGACTTACACATAGACAATTAGTCGTTAATTGTCCGAATTCATGATCTTCTGGAATTTAGTACCAATTTTAGCCAACGGAAACTATTTTTAATTAAATTCTTTTACCAAACAAAATAACGTTGATGGCTCAACTGATTCATGATTAATTTCATTTTAGGCTTTAAGTCTTGTCGTTTGGGTCCCTAGTTTTATCCTATCTTTATCCACAAATTATAAACAGTTTCTTCATGTTTTTACTATTTTAAGGGGGTTTTCTTTATTTCTTCATCTTTTTTTGCTATGCTATAATATCATTAGATAAAAATAAACCCATGAATAAAGAGGAATTGTGGCAGGCATTATTGGCCCAAATCCAATTTAATATTTCTCCAGCCAGTTTCGCAACATGGTTTAAAAATACTAAAATCTCTAAGAAAAAAGAGGGTGAAGTTATTGTCTCTGTCCCTAATAACTTCTCAAAAGAGTGGTTGGAAAATAAATATAATAAACTTATCTTCAAAACCATTAAAACTCTTGATAAAGAAGTAAAATCAGTAAGATATGAGGTGTCAAAATCAGCTCCATCTATAAAAATAAATTATTCTAAAAATAAAAAAGAAAAAGATCAACTCGAGTTTGAAAAATTTAAAATTAACAAAGAGACAAATCTCAATCCCCGATACACATTTGAAAATTTTGTAGTAGGTTCTTTTAATGAACTCTCTCATGCTGCAGCCCAGTCTATTTGTAAAAAACCAGGATTCAACTATAATCCATTTTTTATTTATGGCGGAGTTGGGTTGGGAAAAACTCATCTTATTCAGGCTATAGGAAATGAAATAAGCAAGAAATATCCGAGAAAAAAAATTAAATATCTATCCTCGGAAAAATTTACATCAGATGTTGTAAATTCAATAAGAAATGGGAGCATAGGAAAACTTAAATCAGATTACAAGTCATATAGCCTTTTAATTGTCGATGACATCCAATTTATAGCCGGAAAAGAAAAAACACAAGAAGAATTTTTTCATATATTCAATGCTCTTTACGCAGAGAACAAGCAGATAGTTATATCTTCAGATCGCCCCCCAAACGCCATACCCTCCCTTGAGGAAAGACTAATATCTAGGTTTGAAGGAGGAATGATAACAGATGTAAGTATCCCTGATGTTGAGACAAGATTAGCTATTTTAAAGGTAAAACTCGAAACAAAAAAGATAGACATTAACCCCGACATCTTGGAATATATAGCGTTAAATATTAAAAATAACATAAGAGAGCTTGAGGGGGCATTAAATCAAGTTATTATATATCAAAAACTTAATAATTGTCTTATAAGTGAAGAAAAAGTGAAAACCTTGTTAAAAAAATTAGTTTCTCCACCCTATGAGAAGATTAATCCTAAGAAAATAATAAAGAAAGTCTCTGATTTTTACGACATAAAGGAGGGGGATTTATTATGTCCCTCTAGAAAGAAAGAAATTGTTAGACCAAGGCAAATAGCTATGTATTTATTAAGAAGGGAGCTAAAAAGTTCTTTCCCTTTTATAGGAAGGAGGTTTGGAGGAAGAGATCATACAACGGCCATATATGCGGTCAATAAGATTTCAAAACAAGTAGAAGAGGAAGATAAAACAAGAAGAGAATTAGAATTAATAAGAGATTCTATCTATAAAATATAAAAATTATTTTATTTTTAATGAGGATAATCTGTTAATAAAAATGTTGAAAAAATGTTTTATAAAAGAGTAAAAAGTAGCAAGGGAAACATTCTAAAAAGTAATAAAGGTTTTGTCCAATACTTATAAACCATATTATCCATTAATTTACTAACTACTTATCCCCACTTCATTTAAACTAAAAACAACATTAAAACCATGAAACTAATAACAATAAAAAGTAATTTTAAAAAAGGATTAAATATTATAGAGAGATTAACTGGGAAAAATCTAACTCTTCCTATTTAGAATAATATTTTATTAAGAGCAGAGAAGAATACTTTAATTTTAAAAAGTACAGACCTAGAAATAGGAGCAGAATATCGAACGATGATAAAAATAGAAGAGGAAGGAAAAATTACTATTCCAGCTAAAATTTTATCAGGATTAGTTAATTTTTTACCTGATGAAAATATAGAAATTGAAGTGGATGAAAAAAGTAATACACTGTCTCTTTCTGGTAAAAATAATAAATCTAAAATTAAAGGATTAAATGCTGATGATTTTCCTATTATTCCTCAAATAAAAAATAAAAAAGAATTTATAGAATTAAATAGCGATCCCTTTCTTCGTGGAATATTAAAAGT
>CAZHQQ010000005.1:0-16120 GCA_964534925.1 uncultured Candidatus Saccharibacteria bacterium
ACTTTTTTATTTCCTTCTATTTTTATTTTGTCAATTTGAAAAGTTGAAGAAAAGAAAAAGAAATAAAAAAGAAATCCGATAGTTATTAAACCTAAGATCGAAAGATAGAATCCTTTACTTTTTGAGAAAAATTTTGTTTTTCTCCTTAAGATATTTTTACGCCTTTTTCTCATCTTAGAGCCCTCTTTTTAATTTTCTCATTTTTTCAAAAGAATATGTAATATAATATTTTAGAGAAAAAGGAAAGTCTTGCGTTTTAACATACAAGCAGGCTCTTCCTCCGAAACCCATTTTAAAAAGAGTGGGACCTGCCCAAGGATGATTAGGTTCTTCTTTCGGAGAAACATAACCCCAAAAATCATAGAGAAAACAACCTCTTTTCTGAGCCTCCTTTATAGCATTCCATTGCATAAAATAAGATACAGGAATCTTTCTGTATTCAGGAGAGAGCGCAGCATGATGATAAAATCCTATTCCTGAATTAAAAAGAACAAAAGAAGAAGCTATTATCTTTCCTTTATATTTTCCGAAAAATAAACGTATCTCATTATCTTCTCTGAAAGACAGAAGCTCTTTTTTTAAATAATTTTCAGAAAAAGGAATGAAATGTTGAAGTTTAACTACTTCTTGGTAAAGCTTCTCAAATTTATCTATATCTTCTAATTTATCGCTCTGAATAATTTCTATATCTTCTTTTGATGCCTTACGAATTAAGTAACGAGTTGTCTTTCTCATGTTCATCAAAAGTTCTGATTCTGGAATATCAATAGAAAGTTTCCAACTGGCTTCTGGGTGAGCATGAATGGGAGCTTTTTTAAATCCTCTTTCTTTGAAGATTAAATTATTTTCTTCATTTCTTTCCCATATCGGACTGACTCTTAAAAAGATAACTCCTTCTTCTTTTGCCAACGATTTAAGTTTGGACAGAAGAGATTCTAAAATTTCAGTTTTTTCTTTTTTAGAACAATCATTTTTTACTGCTGGACCATGAGGAACCAAAAAAAATTTACCTCTTCTTGCCTCAACCTTCAAAACTAAAGCAATCCCTTTAATTTCTTCATCTTTAAATAATCCGAATCTCCATATCTTGGTTCCCATTTTTTGTTTAAATTCTCCCCAATTCCAAGATTGTAAAAAGGTTTTTTCCTTAACTTGCAAAAAGAAATTATTCCAGACTTCTTTGTCTTCAATTATTTTAATTTTTAATGCATTCATTTAATAACTTTACAATTTTTATTGCTTTGTTTTCTGAAACATTGATATGAGTTGGTAAATTAATAATCCTATTGGCAATTTTTTCTGCTCTCGGGCAACTTCCAAGAACATAATGAACTTTTTCTAAATCGGTATCTAATGGTACTATGGGACTTTTTCTCCAGCCATCATTGAGGTATATGTTATGATTTCTCATCTTTTTTAAGATATCATCTGTTTCTGAATTTACCAAAACAGGATAGCGCATAAAAACAGGTTTTTTTTCTAGTCCTTTTTCAGGAAAAACAGGAATGAATAGTTTTTTATCTATATTTTTATAATATATTTCTGATATCTTTCTTCTGTGTTCGTTAAATCTTTCTATTTTTTTAATTTGATTTAATGCAAGTAAAGATAGAGGGCTTGGCATTTTTTTTGGAAAAACACTTGGGATCAAAGCCATTTTTTCTTTTTTATAAACCGCTTTTGAAAGAAGAGAAATTTTATGAAAAAAACCAATTACAATTCTTCCAAAATACTGATTCAATTTATAGCTTGGTAAAACAATATAATTTGTCAAAATTGGATGAAGGATTTGCTGTAAAGTCCAAATCTTCGGAGGCAAAGAGATGTTTTTCTGAAAAATTTTCATTTTTTCAAAAATAGATTCATCTTTAATCATTGCTGCCCCACCAAAAACAGAAGAAATGATCTTGTCTCTTCCAAAACTAAAGAAAGAAGCATCTCCGAAAGTGCCACAAAGTTTTCCTTCATATTCAGCACCTAAAGAATGAGCTGTATCCTCTATTAATACTAACTGATTCCTTTTGCAAATTTCTACTATCTTTTTAATTTGAGCTGGCCATCCAAATGTATGTTGGATAATAACTGCTTTTGTATTTGAAGTGATCTTTCTTTCTAAATCAATTGGATCAATGTTTAAAGTATTGTCAATGTCAACAAAAATAGGCCTTGCCCCTCTCTCTATTATAGGGTTAATTGCGGCATTACAAGTAAATGCCTGGATTAAAACTTCATCATCTTTCTGGATATTAAAAGAATATAGTATCCCCATCAAAGCGCTTCTTCCACTATTAAAACTAAGTAGGTTTTTTACATTAAGATAATCTTTCAGTTCTCTCTCTAGTTCTTCTGTTTTTTTATTTTCTTCTTTGTGAAATTTAAAGAGAACTTTAAAAGCTAACGAGATATCATCTTTCTCTGTATTGGGTGATAGCGAAACAAATACTGGTTTTTGGAAACTCATAAAATTAAAATTCTTTTATTTTTCTAATAATTTCAATGGGTACCCTGCCTTCTAAAAGCAATACATCTTCGGGAGAACAAAAGTTTTTAACTTTTTTTAGAATAGAAACAGGATTTTCTAAAAAAACAATTTCTTTTATTCTTTTATCAGAAAGTGATTCTATTCCTTCTTTTAATTCTTTAAATCTTTCCTTAGTTGTTATTATTGCCAAATCACAACTTTTCCCTATCTCTTTTCCTATATTTCTATGTATTTTTTTTGAAGATTTTCCAAGTTCAATTATACAAGGCATGATTATGATTTTTTTCCCTTCTAGTTTGTTTAGATATAGAAGATGAGCAATAATACCATTTGGGTTTGAGGAATAACTGGCGTTGATTATATTTAGGCCTGTTTTGCTTCTCTCTAAGCTCGTCCCGCCCTGCTCAGGCTTTATCTTGGTACTGGCCTCTGCAATTTCTCTTAAACTCATATCCATCTCATTAGCGACAGCTACAGAAGCTAAAATGTTGGATATATTATAAATGCCTGAAATGTTCAGATTAAATTTAGCTGATTCCCCCTTCTTAGAAAAAACATCAAAGGATATCCAGTTTCCCCCAGATTTAATATTTTTTGTAAAAAAATCAGATTCTTCTTTGGTTGAATAAAGTATTTTCTTTTTAACATTAAAATTAGAAGTTTCGTATTCTTGTCTTATATTTTCATTGTCCCAATTGAGAATCGCTTTTCCTTCTTTGGGCAAGCATTTGATTAATTCAAATTTTGTCTTTATGATATTTTCTTGAGAACCGAAAGTGGCCATATGCTGTTGATTTATCCCTGTTAAAATACCTATTTTTGGATTTATTATATTACAAAGTAATTTTATGCCTCCCTTATTATAAGCTCCCATTTCACAAATGAAAATATCGTGTGACTCATTTAATTCTTTTAAAATACAATTTGATATTCCGACTTCTGAATTTTGATTTCTTTTTGTCTTTAGAACATTATATTTTTCGGAAAGAATCGTTGATAAAAACTCTTTGGTTGAGGTTTTACCATAAGAACCGGTTATCCCTATTACTACAAGATTATCCATTTTTTTTATCTTTTCCCTGGCCTTTTTTAGGAGATTAATTCTCCACAGATAGGACAAAGGATGCCATATAAAAATAATCAAAGTGGAAAATAAAGGAACTAAAAAATCAAGAACAAGAAGATAAAAAACAGCAGACAAAAGGAATCTTTCTTTTAGTAACAGGATTAACAATGTCTGTATTATTAATCCTGAGAGAAATATTGAGATTACTTTTTTAGTAAATAAAGGAGTTTTTAGTGTTTTTTTATAGAATCTTTGAAAAAGAATAAATGATTCCAAAAAGAAAATAGGGAAAGCTAAATAAGAAATTTTTAAAAAGAAAAGAGAAAGAAATATGATTATTCCTTTTAGAAAAAGTATTTTATTTAATATTATCTTTTTCCCTTTTTCAGTTTCAAAATGGTCAAGAAATCTTCCAAAATGATATTCCTTTAACTGCCACAAGTAAATCCAAAACAAAAACTTTCTGTTAAAGGAAAAAAACCATAAAGCAATAAAGAAGATATTAAAAATCATTTTTATTTAAAAACGCAATTATCTTTTCGGTTAAAAGAGACGGACATGATAAATGAGGGCTATGTCCTGCCTCTGAAAAAGTTTCAAGATGAGAATTCTTAATTTTATCTTTGTAAATTTTTGAATATTTTAGAGGAATAATTTTATCCTTTTCTCCCCACAAGAGGAGAGTTTCTGTTTTAATGTCTGGAAGATTTAAACTTAAGTCTTCTTTCAAAATTTTCTTTATTGTTTCTTTCATAATCCCTGTGGCCTTTGTATAATCTCTTTCTTTAATAAAACAATAGAAAAAATTTCTTGCTAAATCTTTTATTCTTCTTAAAGGTTTCAATGAAAAAAATAAATCTCCAATAGAAGATGCTAAAATAATTATTCTTGTTTTGATGCTTGGTTTTACTCTTATGCCAGCTGGACCACAAAGTAAAAGTTTTTTTAATTTCAATGCATTATCAGAAGCAATTTTAATTGAGATTGTTCCTCCAAAAGAATGTCCTAAAAGAAATAACGGTTCCGAAAAATCGTCAAATTTTTCTTCCATTTTTTTAACAAAATCAATGACAATCTTTTCGTAATCTTCAATAGACCATGCAAAATTAGGAATGTCACTCTTGCCAAATCCTGGAAGGTCGGGACAAATGACAAAATAGCCTTCCTTTGCTAAAAACTTTTGAACTTCTATCCATGAATCGGAAGAACTTCCCCATCCATGTAAAACAAGAATCGCAGGTCCTGAGCCCGCAACCTTATAATTTATCTTCAGATTATCAATAAAAACAGTTTTTTCTTCCATAAAATTTCAGGATCAGTTAGTTTCTAAACTATTTTTTAGATATTTTATCAAAACCAAGATATTGTTTTAAAACTTTAGGAATTTTTATACTCCCGTCTTTCTGTTGGTAATTTTCTAAAATAGGGATAAGAATACGAGGCAGAGCGATAACGGTATCATTTAAAGCATGAACGTATTTAATCTCTCCCTCGGAATCTCTATACCTAATATTTAATCTTCTTGGTTGCCAATCACTCATATTGGAAGCAGAATGAGTTTCACTATAACTATTTCTCGAAGGCATCCATGTCTCAACGTCATACATTTTTCTTTTCCCTCCTCCCATGTCACCTGTGCAAATTTGAATAACTCTATGAGGAAGTTCTAAATCTTCAAGCATTTCTCGAGAATTTTTTACCATTTCATCAAGCCATTTATCTGATTCATTATTATCATTTTTACACAGAACAATATGCTCAACTTTCATAAATTCATGAAGACGATAAAGTCCTTTTGTGTCTTTCCCATAGCTTCCGATCTCTGAGCGATAACATTGTGAAAAACCGCATGCTTTTATAGGGAGATCTTTTTCTTCAAATATCCTGTCTGAAAAATAAGCAAGCAATGGTGGCTCTGATGTCCCCGTTAAAAAGAGAGGATCTTCTATTAATTTACCATCGGCAAGCTTCCCCGGATTAGCGACTTGGTATATATCTTCTTTTCCTTCAGGAAAATGTCCACTACCTGTTAAGACGAACTCTTTAACTAAAGTTGGGGTAATCATCAGGTCAAACCCCTTAGAAGCCATTTTTTTAAGGGCGTGATTGATTATAGCCATTTGTATAAGAACAGCTTCGTTTCTAATAAAATAACCTCTGAATCCAGATACTTTTACGCCTTCTTTAAAACTAATCAGGTCTAGATCTTCTCCAATCTTAGCATGATCTTTGATTTCAAAATTAAACTCAGGTATTTTACCCCATTTGTAAACTTCTTTATTTCCTTTTTCATCAGTTCCTATAGGAGTATCATCAGAAGGAACATTAGGGACCAAAAGCATCATTTTTTCATATTTTTCTTCAATCTCTTTTAGTTTGGATTTAGCTTCTTTGTATTCTATTTTAATCTCTTTTGCTTTCTCCCTATCCTCTTCCCCTAATTTCTTTTGAGAACACCTTAAATCATCTGATTTTTGAATCAGATCTCTCCTTTCTTTATCTATAGATAAAAGTAAGTCAATGTCAAAATTAATATTTTTGACCTTACAAACCTCTTTCATCTTATCCGGGTTTTCTCTTATAAATTTTATGTCCATCATAATAAAGTTATAAATTAAAAATTTTATTTTAGTCTCATTGTAGGAAATAATATTATTTCCCTTAAACTTTGAGAGTTTGTCAAAAGTAATGTTAGTCTGTCAATCCCCATGCCAAATCCTGCTGCTGGAGGCATCCCATACTCAAGTGCCTCCAGAAAATCTTTATCCATTCTCTGGGTTTCCTCAAGTCCCTCTTCATGTAATTTTTCCTGTTCTTGAAATCTTTTCTTTTGTTCTAAGGGGTCATTCAATTCAGAAAAAGCATTAGCTAATTCTATTCCCCCAGCTACTAATTGAAAATTAGCAAGCTTTTCAGGATTACTTTCTAAGCTTTTAGCTAAAGGCTGGAATCCAATTGGGTGATGAATTACAAAAGAAGGATTTTTAATCTTAACACGGCAGAATTTCTTATAAATCTCATCTGCTATTTCTGCTTTAGGTCTTTCTTTTTCGACTTCGACTCCAAGTTCTTTTGCCTTTTTAAATAAATCTTTTTGATTTACATTTTCTAAATCAACTTTAGCGTATTTTTTTAAAAGGTCAGAAAATTCTATTCTTTTCCATGGTGTTTTAAAGTCTATATCCTGATCCCCGTATCTTATTTTATATTTCCCTAAGACATTTTTCAAAACATATTTAAACATTTTTTCTGTAAACTTCATCAACTTCTTATAGTCAGCGTAAGCCCAGTAAAATTCAAAATGGGTGTATTCGGGATTATGATGCTTATCCATACCTTCATTGCGAAAACATTTTCCTATTTCGTAAACTTTATCAAATCCACCAACCAAAAGTCTCTTTAGATAAAGTTCTGTAGCAATTCTTAGGTAGAGATCTATATCAAGAGCATTTAAGTGTGTTTTAAATGGTTTTGCTTTAGCTCCACCATAAATAGGTTGTAAAAAAGGCGTTTCAACCTCAAGAAAAGACTCTTCATCTAAAAACTCTCTTATTCTCTTTATTATCCCAGACCTAATCTTAAATTTTTCTTTAACTTCGGGATTGAATATTAAATCAAGATACCTTTTTCTATATCTTTCCTCGGTGTCTTGTAGCCCATGCCATTTTTCTGGCAAAGGAAGGAGAGTTTTAGTTAATACTTTAAATTTTTTGACCTGAATTGTCTTTTCTCCTTTTTTTGTTTTAAAAAGAGTTCCCTTGATTTCAATAAAATCACCAATATCAAAATTATTAAGAAAGAATTTATATCTTTTCTCACCAACCTCATTCTTTCTGAAATAAGCTTGTATTTTAGATGTCCCATCTTCAAAGTTAATAAAAGTGGACCCTCCATGCGCTCTTATAGACCTAATACGTCCAACAAGAAATAAGGTTTTGCTATTTTTAGAAAAATCTTTAAAATTTTCCAATGCCTTTTTTATAGAAAAATTCCTCTTTGTCTCTAATGGATAAGGATTAATATTCTCTTTTTCAAAGGCTCTCATTTTCTCCAACCTTGATTTTTTTATATCAGATATTGACATATTATTTTATTTTATACTGCATGCAGTCCAAAATCAAGTAATAAAAAATGACCAAAAAATGTTCTTGGTCAAGATTTGGAAAATAGAAATCAGTAATTATTTCATCTCTTATATTCTGTATTCCGTATTCCGTATTTTCTAAAAACTATTCTATATTATCTTTAATATCTTATACTCAACTTCTCCTATTGGAGATAAAGCTTTTATCGTAGCCCCTTTGGGCTTATTTAACATAGCTTTTCCTAATGGAGAATTGACTGAAATTTTACCTTGCATAGGGTCTGCCTCTTCAGACCCAACAACCTTAAATTTTTCTTTTCTATCCCCTTGGGAAACCAAAATAGTGGAACCTATTTGGACCCATGATTTGTTTCTTTCATCGTTTGGCACAATAACCGAATCTCTTATTTTCCCTTCAAGTTCTGAGATTTTACCTTCTAAAAAGGCTTGATCTTCCTTAGCTTCAAAATATTCAGAATTTTCGCTTAAATCGCCTTGGGCACTTGATTCTGATAATTTTTCTGCTATTTCTTTTCTTTTATCTTTTTTCAGAAATTCTAACTCTTCTTTTATTTTTTTTAGTCCTTCCGGACTAAGATATTCTGTCATAATTTTATCAAAAATTAGTTTTTTTTATAATAGACCTCTTTTCTTATATCAAGATACATCATTATCTAATTTGAAAAACTTGTCAAGTATAAAAGGTTTAATTTTCAGAAAAATACCAATTAAGAATTTCTCTTGCCATAGGTAGTGTAGCTGATTTTACTCCTTCGATATCTTCAATGATAATAGTAAAAACTATCTCTGGGTTTTTATAGGGAGCAAAAACAGAAATCCAATGATGATAGTGTCCTTTTTTTGAACTCTCGGCAGTCCCTGTCTTTGCGGCAGAAGTAACGGATAGGTTATTTAACATAACAGCCGAACCATTTGTTACGGTTTGTCTCATCCCTTCTCGAACTAATTCAATATTATCTTTATCAATAAATTCATCTATTATGATATCTCCTTTTATTCCTTTGATAACCTTTGAATGTTCTGAAGCATCAATAATTCTATTAACTACTCTAGGTTCTATTAATTTTCCCCCGTTTGCAATAGCTCCAAAAGCTGTAACAACTTCTATGGGAGTAGCAGTAAAAGGGCCTTGACCGATAGAAAGATGATAAGTATCTCCTAACCTCCATGATTCATCTATCTCTGGGAGAATCCCTTTTCCTTCTCCGGGAATATCGATTCCCGTTTCAGATCCCCAATTAAAATATTCAAGATATTTTATAATTTTCTTAGCTCCTAATCCTTCAAAATCTTCATGGCCTCCTCCTACGATATAGAAAAAAGTGTTAACTGATTCTGCGATTGCTCTTTTTAGATTACTCATCCCATGGAATGTCCAATCTTTAAAACATTCATCTTTTTCTAAATATCGGTTCCAGACGCAAATTTCCGATGGACAATAGATAGTTGTACTCTTGTTAATAATTCCTTCTTCTAGGGCAGCAATCCCTATCAAAGGTTTGATAATAGAACCTGTTGGATATCCATATCCAGAAATAGCTCTATTGAAAAGAGGTCTTTGACTGTCTTCAGAAATTTCTTTCCAGTCTTCAGGGGAAATCCCTTTAGAAAATAAATTATTATCAAAACTAGGTAAGCTAATTAAACTTAAAACACCTCCAGTCCTAGGATCAATGGCAATAACAACACCAGAAACAGCTCCTACGTTTAAAAGAGATTTTTTGAGTTCGGATTCAAATTTTTTCTGAAGTTCAAAATCTATATTTAAGACTAAACTGTTTCCTTTTTTAGGCTCAGAAATAGTTTCTTCTGATATTTTTTTTCCTGAAGCATCTTTCTCAATCGAAACTTTACCAGGTTCTCCTCTCATGTCATTTTCATAATATTTTTCCAAACCCGACCTTCCTATATAGTCTGTAATGGAATAATTAGACTCTGACCCAAGTTCTTGTTCGTTTATCTTCCCCATATATCCTAATGTATGGCTTAAGCTTTCATCTAGATATTTTCTGACGGTATTTTCTGAGATACTAAATCCTGGCAATTCACTTATCTTTCCTTCAAGCACAATCAAGGTCTTATGAGGTATGTTTTCAAGAATAGGAATGACAAAAAGTTCAGATTCCCCAATTCTTTTAAAAAGACTATCGGCATCTTCTCCAATAAGAGAAGATATTTTTTTAATCACATCTATTCTTTCTTCGTTTTTTTTAGGTAGATCTCTTTTATCAAGCACTAAATCGTAAGCAGATTCATTAGAAACAAGTTGTTCCATGTTTTTATCGTAAACAACTCCCCTTTTCGCTCTAATGAAATAATTTCTCTCTTTATTGCTTTGAGCTAAATTAAAAAATTTCTCTCCCTCTGTTATTTGAAGATAAAACGATCTTCCAACAAGAATAGTTAAGACAATAAAAAAAATTATTTTCAAAAGAAAAAATTTTTCAGGAACAATAGGGACTTCAAATCTTTTTTTAAATTCTCCCTCTTTCTCTTGGGCTATTTTATCCAAAAAAATTTCATTTGGTTCTATTTCTCCTTCGAAATTTCTTTTGATTCTTTTTTTCTTTAAAAAAATATCCATTATTTAAAATAATTTCTTTTGTTTTGAAGAAGGAAGCATTCCATATCTTTTTAAAATAAACTTAATAAAAAGAGAGATAAACAGAAGAATTAAGATTCTATAACCAATTACATTTGAAGAAAAAATATCGGAGAAAAATCCTCCAAATATTGATGCCCACTCTCCGTCCCCTAATTTTCTACTCGAATTAACAATTCTCTTATTTTCAAAAACACTAAAAAATATTACGGAAACTAAAACTAAAAAAGGAATATATCCTAGAATAGAAAAATGAAAAAAATCTTTTTGAAATAAAACTAAAAAATAAGAAAGTAGAGCGATAAAAAATATTTTCTTCATAAAAATTAATAATTTGTAATCACAAAAACAGTTCTTTTTTTCGATAAGTCAAAAGCAGGATCTATTAGTGCTTTTTGAAAAGGCTCAACATCATCCTTGTCAATTTCTTTAATAGTCCCAACTAAAAGCTCTTTTGGGAAAAACCCCTCAGAACCTGTGGTAAAAACTAAATCTCCTTCTTTAATCTCAGCTTCTTTTGAAATTAATTCAATAGTTAAATCAGAATTTTCATTATTTCTCACTAGTCCTTGATATCTAATATAGTCATCAAGATTTTCTTCCAAAAAAGACTTAGGGACTATTTCAACATTGAAAGAGATTTCTTTGTCTAAAATTAATCTAACTGACGAAAATTTTTCATAAACTTTATCTACCATTCCAACTAAAACTTTTTCGGAAGTAATAACTGGAAATCCCTCTATGATTCCATCTTCGCGTCCCTTGTCTAAAAGAATATTATTTTTAAAATTAATTGTTCCTGAAAAATTAGCGTTCACCATTTTGAATTCTTCTTCCAGTTTAAGTTCTAAAGCTTTTTCTAATTCTTCATTTTCTTTTCTGATATTTTTTAAAGAATTGATTTCTGAATTTATCTTTTTATTTTCAGAAATAAGAAATTCATTTTCTAATTTTAGCTCGCTCGCATTTCTTAATCCTTCAAAAAAATCAGAGAAACCTTTTTCTTTCTCAATGAAAAAACTTTGAAAAGGATCAGAAATGAAATAAAAGAAGTTTTTAACTTCTTTTCCAAAGAGATTAAGAGAGAAAACAAATAAAACGATTAAGCACAAGATTACAATTTTATATTTTAAGTAATAGTATCTCATAATAACTTAATATATTTTAGATTAATTTAAGAAAAAATGAAAGGGCTTTAATAAAAAATAATTTTAAGCTCTTGTTTTTTAGAGTAAACAAAAAGATCGTATCCAATTCACGAGGGCTACCTACTTTCTCACCGAAGCAATATCATCGGCCTTAGAGTATTTCACTTCTGAGTTCGAAATGGGATCAGGTGGGACAACTCCAGCATAGCCCCCAAAAATTGGACGCGATCTTATTATTAAATAAGAAAAAAATAAGGTTATTAACTGCTAACTAAAGGGTAAAAAACTTATTAGTAGCACTCGGCTTAATCCCTCACGGGACTTACACCTATGCCCTATCAAGGTTGTAGTCTTCAACCAAGTTCAGAGTTCTAATCTTGGGACGGGCTTCGAACTTAGATGCTTTCAGTTCTTATCCCTTCCTAACTTAGCTACCCAGCGGTGCTGTTGGCACAACAACTGGTACACCAGAGGTTAGTTCCGGAAGGTCCTCTCGTACTATTCCAGAGTTCCCTCAAAACTCAACGCCTACGGTAGATAGGGACCAACCTGTCTCACGACGGTCTTAACCCAGCTCGCGTTCCGCTTTAATTGGCGAACAGCCAAACCCTTGGAAGCTTCTCCACCTCCAGGATGCGAAGAGCCGACATCGAGGTGCCGAACAGGGCCGTAGATACGAACTCGCGGGCCCCACTAGCCTGTTATCCCCGGGGTAACTTTTATTTGATAATCTCTCCCGATTCTATAAACCGAGATCGGTTCACTAAGTTCTGGTTTCCCAACTGCGCCAACTATCCTTGTTGCAGTAAAGCCAACTTATGCCTTTACACTATCACTCCGATTTCCATCCGGAGTTAGTTGACCTTTAAGCGCCTCCGTTACTCTTTAGGAGGCAAGCGCCCCACTTAAACTGACCACCACTCACTGTCCCCTTCGAATATATCAAAAGGTTAGTCTTACCACTTTAAAAGATGGGTATTTCACTGGCGGCTCCTTCCAGTCCGAAAACTGGAGATCAAAACCTCCCCACTATTCTACGCATTTAAAATAGAAAGACAATAAGAAGCTACAGTAAAGCTCCCGGGGTCTTTCCGTCTAGCCGCAGGTAACCGGCATCTTTACCGGTATTGCATTTTCACCGAGCTCCTCGTTGAGACAGTCTCCAAGTTGTTAAGCCTTTCATGCGGGCCGGAACTTACCCGGCAAGGGAATACGCTACTTTAACACGGTTATAGTTACCGCGGACGTTCACTGGAAGCTTCGGACACTCAGCTTCTCGAAAAAATCGAGAAACCGGCATCGTTAACGTTCCAGCACTGGTCAGGCTTCAGCCCCTATACATCCTCTTACGAGTTAGCAGGGACCTGTGTTTTTAATAAACAGTCACCCAGAGAACATTTGTTGCACCCAGCACATAAAAATATGTGCAGGGAGGTCATATTGCGAACTTACGACCACTTTTTTGCCGAGTTCCTTAACGAGGTTTCACTCGTTCACCTTGGCACACTTACGCCTGCCTACCTGTGTCGGTTTGAAATACGGATCCTGTTTCCTTAACTCGCCAAGTTTTTCTTGGCAACTTGTTCGATAAATTTGCTTTGCACGAATGCAAAGCTCGACTGCAAATCCAATAATGCACCTTATCTTTCAAATTGCGTCGCTCTTTGAAAAGAAACAGGAGGGCCGGAATATTAACCGGCTGTCCATCTCTCGTTTGCCTTTCGGCAAACGGATTAGGGCCGCCTAACCCTTGGCTGATTAACATTGCCAAGGAAATCTTAGGCTTTCGGTGTTCTGAGCTCTCATCAGAATTGCGGTTACTCATGCCAACATTCTCACCACCTATCGCTCCACCAAACCTCACGATTTGACTTCAATGCAATAGATGCGCTCCCCTACCACTCCAGCAAAAGCTGAAGTCCTTATCTTCGGTACTGAACTTAGCCCCGGAAATTTTAGGTGCAAAAATCCTTAGTTAGTAAGCTATTACGCACTTTTTAAAGGATAGCTGCTTCTAAGCTAACCTCCTAACTATCAAAGGAATTTCACCTCCTTTAAAACACTCAGTTCCCCAATTCATAATAAATTACATATTGGGTTTCGATAAAATCGAAAAAATTTAGGGACCTTAGATGAAGGTCTGGGCTGTTTCCCTCTCGACTATGAAGCTTAGCCCTCACAGTCTAACTTCTCTGTTCTGATTCTATAGTATTCGGAGTTTGGTTGGAATACCTAGAACAAGTCCACGGTAATCCATCCAGTGCTCTACCCCCATAGAGAAACACAGAGAGCTAGCCCTAAAGCTATTTCGGGGAGAACCAGCTATCACCAAGCTCGATTAGCATTTCACTCCTTACCACAATTCATCCCAAGAAATTGCACGATCTACGGGTTCGGGCCTCCTTTCACATTTCTGTGAAATTCACCCTGATCATGGTAAGCTCGCTTGGCTTCGGGTCACTCGTCTTCTCTTAAAAACGCGCTTTTAACGCTTGCTTTCACTACGCCTTCGCGGCAGAACCGCTTAGACAAAGAAAAAACGAATACTCGTTGGCTCGTTCTGCAAAAAGCACGCCGTCATCCGCCAACTGGCAGACTCCGACTCTTTGTAGGCAAAATGGTTTCAGGTTCTATTTCACCGGGGTCACCCCCCTACTTTTCACCTTTCCCTCACGGTACTTGTTCACTATTGGTGAGACTATGTATTTAGCCTTAGCCGATTAGTCCGGCTTGCTTCCCTCAAGGTTTTCTTTTCTCAAGGTACTCAAGTAAGATATCAAGAAGCATAAAATCGTTTTCGCTTACGGGACTATTACCCTCTATGGTGGCCCTTTCCAAGGACCTTCAACTAACGAAATTATTGAATTAACTCCCTCTAGGGACTTTCTCTATAGAAGAAAGGCTCCAGACAATATCTCCTTACAACCCCCTAGTTTAAAAACTAAGGTTTAGGCTCTTCCCTTTTCGCTCGCCGCTAATTAGGGAATAAAAATTATTTTTCTTTTCCTCCGCTTACTGAGATGTTTCACTTCAGCGGGTTAGCCATTCTACAAAAGTAGAACTGATTCTGATTTTGACTCAAAATCCCGTTTCCGGATTCGGAAACCCACGGATCAAAGGTTGCTAGTCACCTCCCCGAGGATTATCGCAGACACGCCACGTCCTTCATCGCCACAGTCTCCCAAGGCATCCTCCATTTGCCCTTATATAACTACCTTTAGCTAGCAGTTAATAACCCTATTCTATTTTCAAAGTTCTTTCCAGAAAAATAAAAAACCGCTTTTCGGTAGCGGTCTGCTGAGAAAACAAAATCTCAGTATTAGCCGCTGATCATATTTTCTTTATTCGTAACGGTAATTATTTTAACCATCAACGAGTACTATTTTAACAAACTAAAAAGGGTTGTCAACCCTATAATAAATAACTAATAAATAATCTGCCGGCCGGCGGAGAAAATCATTTATTAAAAGATAAAAAATCCGCCTTTCCTTGAATTAAAGAAAAACGGACTTTTTGAGATGCATCCTGTATTATGTAAAACTTCCTCAGGATTAGCTATCTCTTGTCTGTAATTTTTTCTCTCACCTCTTTGATTATTCTTGCAGCTTCGTCTCTTCCTCCTAGGCCGAAAGCTAAACCGAAAG
Source organism: uncultured Candidatus Saccharibacteria bacterium (assembly GCA_964534925.1). GTDB lineage: Bacteria > Patescibacteriota > Minisyncoccia > Minisyncoccales > CAZBVF01 > CAZBVF01. The sequence goes on from CAZHQQ010000005.1 coordinate 15,048, forward strand.
CCAATGATAACATAGCGATAACACCAATAACGATACTATTGATGACGGTAGGAACGATTCCTAACTGGATCAAGATCGCTGAAATAGCAAAAATATAAATTGCCCAACGAATTACAGATCCTATCAATTTGGCATTTTCTAATTCTAATTTCTTTACTGAAGCTTTAACAATCTTTTCAATAAAATCAGCAGCAATAGCGGCTACAATAAATATAGCAACTGCTACTAATAAATTAGGTAACCATTTAACAATGTCTGTTAAGAATACAGCAAACTGTTTTGCTCCTATAATTTCCACAGAAGCTAAAAGGAAAACAATTGCTACAATCCATTTAAAAATGGCACCAACGAAACCGGCGGGGTCAACACCTATCTCTGCTTTTTCTAAGGCATCTTTCCATCCAGCGGTTTCGAAAAGCTTATTGAATTTAAGCTTCTTTAACAATCCAGAAATTAAACTTCCGACACCACATGCAAAAACCCAACCTATTACAAAAACAATAATAGCGGCTAAAAGACTAGGAATAAATCCTAAAAATCCTTGCCAAAGTTCCTGAAGTTTTTCTAAAGTGATTACTGACCAATCTTCAATCATAAGTCTTTAAACATTTAATATTATTTAAATGTTAACTTATTATTTAAAACCGACCTTTATTTAATAGATTATATCAAAAAACAAAAAAGCTACCTTGTGGATAACTTTTAAGTGAATTTAAATCCGAATATATAATAATTCAAAATTAAATAGTTTCTGTTTGTCTTACTCAACATTCGGTACTACCTTAATAATTACTTGATTCCCTCTCTATTTTAGTTTGCACACAAAAATCTTTGAACGAAGGTATGCGCCAACTGAAGTGACAATTTTTAACTCTAATCTTTTTGTAATCTTAAACTTTGATTCCAAGATGATTCTTTTTAATATCTCATGCTTGCTCGTGTAGATAACTAATCTACCCTCATCATTTAATGTTCTTTGACAATATTCAATAAAATATCGGTAAAGGCTTTCCAAATTTTCATTTTTTGAAATAGACATACCAAACGGTAAGTCAGATGTAATAACATCAAAC
>CAZHQQ010000006.1:0-15429 GCA_964534925.1 uncultured Candidatus Saccharibacteria bacterium
CAATTTACAGGTTTTCTTGAGGCACCGAGACATTAAATTTTGTAATCCTAAAAGCAGTAAAGGTTTCTCGGGTCAAAACCTCATTAAATGTAGATTCGTTGACTGCTGCGGTAATCTCATCGCCTACCATAAGATCTTCCAACTTTAAACTTCCCTCTTCCTTTGTGTCCATATTATAAGACATAAACTCTGTGTCGGGAGAGATCTCAATGGTTTTTACCATTTCTTCGGCATCTGAAACAATTTTAAAGATTCTGGCGTTTATCTTAATGAACGGAACTTCCGACTCTAAGTCAATTTCAACAATTCCTCCATCCAAGACATTATCGGGATATCCTTCTTCAGCAGGGATACCTTCTGCATGCTGACTTCCTTCTTGAGCAGAAGAAGGTTCTTGCGGTGTCGGTTCTTGCGGTTCTCCCTGCGGAGAATTAAACCCGAGAGACCACACCAGAGCTCCTGCTATGATTACAAGAAAGATAATTAAAAAAGTTTTATTGTTTGGCTTCATATTATTTTGCACTTTTGATTTAAGACCTTTTAATTTATTATAGCAAATTTAAATTTTTAAAAAACACCATTAAAGAAATTTAAGATAATAATCAAAATTGAATCTCTGGTAATGAGTGTTATCGCCGCTCCCAAAAACATAAGCGGGGCAAAAGGAAAAGTTTTGTAAATCATTAACTCTTTATCCTTTTCTTCGGCGAATGAATTCTTAATGAGTTCTATCTGCTCTTTAGTTATCCCTTCTGGTCTTAAGGGGTTTAATTTTTCTGCTATTTCCTTGTTTAAACTCTGGAGAGAGAGAAACATTCCTTCTTTTAGTTCCTGAACTCTCACTTTAGAAGTTTCTTTTTTTTCAATATATAAGTCTAATAGTTTACGAACAAATCCAACCAAAACCATAAAAACAAAAGCAAACTTAAGAATATTTAAAAGAACACCTGTCTGACCACTCAAAAGCAGATAAAAAGCGTATCCCCCTCCCGCAATAGCCAAAAAAAGGCTAAGCAGTTTCTGTTTTGAAGAGAAACTGAAGATGAGCCTGTAAGCAAAAAATAAAAGCAAGAAAATTAAAAAAGGATCGGGGATAATCTTGTCAAATATAATAAACATTTTATCTCTCAATAATTGGAGAACTACAAAGATAAAGATAAAGACTATATAAACCTTAGCACCACTAATCATCCCAACCTTAATCTTTTTTAACGTTTCCCTGTCTGGAAGTTTCTTAAAATCTTTTAATGTTTTTAATAGTTCCTTAGATCCAAAGATGAATGCTTTTATCATCAATATCAATAACAAGGGGATAAATACATTTATTAAAAGTAAAAATGAAGGGAAATAAGGAAAGTACGATTTAGAATAAAATTCCAAGGGAATAAGAAGCGCATATAGGGTAAAGAGTTTGGCATCTGCAGCAGTCCATAACCTAAAATGCCACAAAAGATATCCTAAAATAAGAGTAATAAATCCGTTCAGCAACATTTTTCCAAAATAGCCAATATTTTCCATCTGTCCGAGGTAAAAAAAACTGTAAACCCCTAAGAGAATATAAACAATCAATACCCATACCAAACCAATAAGAATACATCCATTCTTTATCTTGCCGTATTTGATATCAGTATAACTGCAGACAACACCGATAATTAAAAGGGGCGCTAAGAAAAGAAAGCTAAAAGGCATATTTTATTTCTTATAAACTTTAATAATTGGATGGTGAAAACTATTACCTTCTTCAATAATAATCTTTTTAGTATTAATGGGTTTAAACTCGCCACCACCTACTTCCTTCAGGTAATGCTTATGAATACCCAAACAATATTTCTTGTAAGGACACTTATTGCATGAAGGGAGAAAGGTCACTTCGCTTTCAGGGAGGGTACGCCAAACATAAGGCCAAAGACTGTAATCAATGGTACAGAGAGGAAAATGGTAAAAACGAAGGTCTTTAAATTCAGGAATCCATTTAGCTATTCTCGGAATATATTTACTGAAGGCAGTATGAGTAAGTCCAACTATCTTGAAATTGTCTCCTGCCTGCCCCTCCATCTCCATAAAAACAATTACCACTCTGTCTACCTCGGGAAAACGATCTTTAATAAGCTTTAATATCTTTTCTACATATTTGCAAGTAATCTTGGTAATAATAATCCTCAACTCTATATTGTTTAATCCCAGCTTCTTATATTTAAAAATATTTTCTAATCCTTTGATGGTTTGGTTAAAGCTCTCTGGAGTTCTGGTGACGGCATCATGCGTTTTTGCATCAAATCCATGCAAAGAAATACAAAGATTTATGTTTTTAAAACTCAAAAGCTTTTTTATGAAAGAGGGATAAAAAAATCTTCTGCCATTAGAATCTATCTCTATGGTAGACCGAGAAAATTTTTTCCTGACGAAAGACACTATCTTCAAAAAATCAGGATGGATTGTCGGCTCCCCTCCCGTCAAGCAGACCTTGTCATCAATTAGATTTCCTTTTTTATCAAAAACATCTACAGAACCAATCCTTTCTTTAAGTTGCTTTAAGCTGTAGCCATTATAAGGATTCTCCATCTGAAAATCCAATGGATTACTACACATAACACATCTATTATTACATTTGTTCCAAACACAAAAGACTGCCATTTTAAAATAAGTTCAATTTAAGAGGGATCAACTAATATCGCTGATTGTTTTCCCCTCTTAACCTTGATTAATAATTTTTTATCTTTGTATACTTTAATATTCTTTTTCTCTATTACAAGCCTATCTCCTTTTACCATACTTTCTATCTCTTTCACAGAAGGAGAATTAATAAGTTTAACGGCCGTATTAATGGGAAAATGAAGATGAACTTTTTTATAATTTAACACGTTATTTTTTAATTCTCCATCAAACACAAAAACAGTTAAAGTATCTGACAATCCAAAATTACCCTGTTTTCCGTTAATCCAAAAAAGCAACGGCTTCTTTAAATACTTTATTAGAAAACAATAGTAATCAGGTATTTCCTTTTTAAAAACTTTAAGTATTTTTTTATTCAATTCAATAGTTTTTTTGCAGTTAAAAGAACAAAGACTATGACTTGCGAGACGGCAGTTGCTACCCGTTCCGGTTAATAGAATGTTGGTATAAAAAAGGATTTTATTGCAAGTATAGGGCTTTAAGCTTTTAAGAATATTTACTTTGTCATAATTCTCAACACAACAAGATGGATAACCAAGTAAAAGCCCAAATTCTTTAGAATTATAACCCTCATTAAGAGTGAAGCCGCGACGCACCATTTTCTTGGCTTTATTAATCAACTCCTTCTTTTTGGAAATGAATATATTATAATTATCATTATGTTTCTCCCTATCAAGAAACTGGTTCCATTTTTCATCCAAGCTTGCATCGTATTTTTTAAAATCGAGAATTAATCCTTCTCTTTGACAAAAATCTTTCAAAGCTTTAAGCTTTTTTTTTGAAGAAGTTACAGTGACAAAGAGAGGTTTTAAGGATTCTCTGACGGCTAACAAATCATTAATTGAACCCCAAAGGTCTTCGTATTTCTTTTCTTTGCACCAAAAAAGAGAAGAATTAGATTTTTTAAATTTATCGTAAATTTTATTTGCTTTGACGGTCATATTCTTTTACTATTTAATTAAAAATCTATTTTGTAAAAGCCAAAGTCTGAAAGTGAGTCTTCGTAGTATCTGTCGTAAGAAATGTTGTGAGAAAAGCGACTGGATTTTCCTAAAGCAGAAATTAACGCACCCCTCATTAAATCACTTCTATTCTTGGCTAGACTGTCTTTATGGTAAATCAAAAAAGGAGTTAGTTTGTAATCTTTTTCTATGCGCTTGTAATTTTTCTGCCACTTGGGATTAAAGCTCATGCCGGGGTCGCATGTATAATCCTTAAAAAACAAAAGGCATTCTTTTGTTTTAAAAGGCGTTGGATCTATGTCCATTTGATCTAAAAAATAATCACTCTCTATGACTTTCGAGCCAATAACTCCGCTTATCATAACCGGCAGATTAGATACAATGAGACAATCGTCTGATAAATGCTCCGCTGCCAAATGGGCAATTTCTGCTTCCATCCTTGCTTGATGAAGAAAGTTAATTTTTCCTATCACTTTCCCTATACAAGGCAAAAAACTCAAGAGAATGACAATTATTAATATTAAGGTCAGTATCTTTTTAAACCTTTCGTGCTTTATTAGATTGTTAACGAAATAAATTCCGCTTCCGGCAAAAATAACAGTAATCGGATAAAAATTTATAAAAAGCCTGGACTTGGGATTTAACCCGGGCCAAGATACGAAATAAATAAAAAAGAAAATTAGAAACCAAGCCCCTAAAAAGATTAAAGCCCTTTTATTCTTCTTTATAGCATAGATTATTCCAAGAATCAAAAAGATTGAAAAGATCAAAGGATGATATTCCCCATCGAGAAGATGGCTGCCCTGCCGAATCCAATTATAAATAAAATTGGATACTCCCCAATTGGGAGCATATTGTCCGGTGTCTATCGTATTCCAGTTATTAAATAAATAGAGGTTAAGGTTATTGATAAGGTTGGGCAGGCTCATTATTAATATAAGCCCTACTGAAGCAATCTTAATGAAAACGGATTTGAAACTGTCTTTTTCAAAAGGATTTACTTTAAAAATGAAAAGGCCTAATAAAAATAAAGGCAAGAGAAAGTAATTTTCCATTCTTACTTGAGCTGCAAAAACGATAGCAAACAGGGAGAGCCACAATAGAGAGCCGGTTTTTTGCTTAAAATACAGCAAAGAGAAAAACAGAGCTAACGTAACGAAGAAGACTGAGGGAACAGCCGTTTCTGCCGAACCGGACCAAGCTATATGTACGGGAATCAAGGAAAAAAGAAAAGCAGACCAAAGGGCAATCTTTTCTTTTTTAAAAAGAAGTAGACTCAAACAAAAAATATTAAATACCGTCAATACTCCCAACACCGACGAAGCATAATGGGCAACTAAATTATCTTTCCCAAAGAAGAAAAAACTTAAGGAAATTATAAAAGGCCAGCCAGTTGATTTGTAAATACCGCCCGAAAAATAATTAAAGTCAGCTTCTAATACTTTTTCAGCAGTATCCATATACCAGCCCTCATCCTCAAACATCAAAGTTCCGTGAGGACTGATAAATATTCTTAAGAATAAAGCAAGGAGAATTACTAAAAGAACTATCCACCATGTTCTTTTTTTAATTTCTCTAAAAAAAGATTTGAATTTTCTAAAATTAAAACAAACGAAAAACAATAATAAGACAAAGCTTAAAAAGGTGAGGGGAAAAATCAAAACACGAGTATAGCTGTTGATTAGTTCAATAATTTGTTCAAATAACATTGTGAGTTTATTCTTTAAACATGCTGATAAAAAGCAAGAAAGCTTGGCGAATAAGTGTTTTTAATTCATTAAAGCTACCCAAACAAAACATTTTTTTTAATATGTATGAAGGACGAAAATAAAAACTTCTGATAGCTTTATTTCTTAATTTCCATAATTCTTTTTGAGAAAGACTCTTGGTTTTTATTGCGGGATAGGTAAGAGAACTGTCTGTTCTAAATAGCTTGCGAGAAGTTAACCATCCCTTCTTTTCTGCTTCTCCCCTTAAGTTGCTGCCTATCCTTGGACTTGCAATATTGAAAGCTGCAAAATCACAATTCAATCTCTTAGCAAAATTTATAGTTTTTAAAACTGTTTTTTCATTCTCTCCCGGAAGTCCAATTATAAAATGCCCCATAGTGCGAATGCCGATTTTCTTGCAAAGAAAAAAAGTGCGCTTTACCTGCTCTAAAACAAATCCCTTATTATATCTATCTAATATCTCTTGACTCCCGCTTTCAACTCCGAATTGAATAGTATGACAACCGCTTTTCTTCATTAATCTGAGTAATTTTTCATCAAGTATATCAACTCTTGAAGAACAGGACCATTTGAAATTAAATTTCCTTTTTATCATTTCCTCGCAAAGCTTTACAACCTGTGTCTTGGAAGCTCCAAAAGTATTATCCTTAAAACGAACTTCTTTTATATTTAATGATTTTATGTAATCTAATTCTTCTATTACGTTATCAGTCTTGCGCAATTTAAAATCCAGATTCCCATAAGTACAGAAATGGCAGTGGTAAGGGCAGTTTAAACTAACTATAACCGTTGCAAAAGGAAAAGTTTTAACAACTGGACAATGATATCTATCTAACGGAAAAAGATCAAGACGGGGCAGAGGCACAGAAAAGATATTTTCTTTCTTTATATTTTTTTCAGGGGAAATAATCTTTTTCCCTTTCCTGTAAACTAAACTTTTAAAACTTCTTTTCTTCTTTTTAAGAAAATCAACAATATCAGAACTTGTAAAATCAAGAATAATAGCGTCTAAGAAACTATTTTTTCTTAAAAAATCTTCACTTTCAAAAAGAAATACATCGCCCGTTCCTATTAATTCTACGTTCTCCTTTTTTTTAATTTCTTTTAAAAACTTTTTATCCTCATCCCACGAGACAGCTCCGCTAAGAAAAATTATAGCATCGGGCTTAATTTCTAAAATTCTGCTCAAGCAATCTGAAGATTTTACCTTTTCAGCTAAAGCGTCAATAACGCTTATTTTAAAATCCCGATTAAGAATTCCACTCAAGACAGTCAAGTCAAGCGGATGCCAAGTAAAATCACCTTTAGAAATAAGGCTACAATAATAATCTCTGAGATAGGGTTTTTTGCCTGGCAGGTTTAAAAGTAATACCTTTCTCATAAATTAAATGTTATCTCCCAAATATAGTATCTTTATAAAGAAGTATCATCTCTCTTAATATTCCTAAAACAACTTTAAAATCAGATGCCCTAGATTCGCTTTTTTCTCTCGGAAAGTATTCTATTTCCATTTGAGAAACCTTATATCCCCTTTTAATGCCCTTTATCACTAATTCTGCATCAATAAAAGAACCTTTTGATTTTAAATTAACTTTATTAAAAATTGATTTGCTAAAAAGTTTTACGGGACAATTAATATCCCTGACATTAACTAAAAATAAAATCCTTACTAGAAAATTATAAAAGAAGGAGTAAATAGCTCTTTTCGGTTCTTTGGAAAATCTTCCGATCCGATAGCAACAAATAATATCACTTCCAGTTCTTTTTAAGAAATCGACTATTTCCGGAATTCTTTTAAAGTCAAACGGCAAGTCAATATCAGAATAAAAGATTAATTCTTTACTTGCACCATAAAATCCGGTTCTCAAAGTTTTTCCAAGCTTCTGATTCTTTTTATGGTGAATAACCTTTACCTTGCTATTTTGCTCTGCTAGGTTGTCTGCTATTTTGCCTGTCTTGTCTTCACTCCCATCATCAACCAAGACAATCTCATAATTATTCGTAAAAGATTTTAACACCTCATCTGCTTTTAAAATCGCTTCTTCAACGTATTCCTGCTCGTTCCATGCGGGAAAAACGAGAGATATCCCAACGTTATTTTTTTCTCTCATGTTTTTACACTCTATTTTTTCTGAGAGATGTCAAAAGTTATTCCTTTCTGTTCCTCAATCTCGGCAATCGTAGCATCTACAACCTCGTAAAACTCTGCTTCTTTCTTTAGTTCTTCTTTGGCAAGTAACATTGCCTCTTTTATGTCGGGAGCCATAACATAACCTAAGACTTCATGATGCTCCTGACTTAGGTATATGACAACATATTTTTTGAAAGTTTTTTTAACCATATTAGTTTTTGTTAGTTTGACAATTTATCGACTTTTAATTTTATATAAAACATAATCTCCTTCTCTCTTTATCTCTTCTTCTGTATAATTATCCACAGTAAATTCGCAGAATTTTCTCATAACCTCCAAAGTTGAACAATGCCAAGTTGAAATAAAATAGTTATCTTTTCTCTTTTCTGTCGGTAAAATAAAAAATTTAAAAAAGTCATCTCCTTGTTCAAAATAAGAAATCCTGACCATATCTGTAAAAGAAATAACTTCGTCGTATCCCATGAACCTAAGCATCATGGATTCATTACTATGGGGAACTACAATAAAGGAGTCCTCTGGAGGAATATTAGATAATAAGGTTTCTAACTTCCCATATTCTTCTGTCTCAACAATCTGAAAACTATTTTTATAATAATTGATTGTTCTAATAGAAGCAAAAATCAAGAAGACGATAATTATAATCGATAATATTCTAAACAAGAATCTTATCCTAGTATTGTAAAGTTTTTCCGTTAAAAAATCAAATGCAAAACCGGAGAAAATAACTAAAAGACCATAGCTTGGAATTGCATATCTTGACTCATAGTAAGCACAATCTGCCAGGTAGATAAAAGAAAAAATCAAGAAAGAAATCAGCAAATAAAAACATTCTTTTTTGTGTCCTTTTAAAAATGCAAAGATTATGCCCAATAAAATAAAAGGTAAAACCAATAAAAAATATTTGGAAGTCCAGAAATTAAAAAGATTAGGCAAATCATAAACAAGATAAACAAAGGAAAACCTTTCGTTTGTTATACTTTTTAATACCACATCCATCTGGTCTAAAACAGGCAAGCTATAAGAGTACTCTTCTCCGTTATTAAAAGTTTGAGAAGGAGTTCCACACCATCCATCTTTAAAACTCTCTTTATGCTCAGTATTGCTTACGAAAAAAGGACAAAAAACAATCAAGAAAATTATCAATAACAAAATTATCTTTTTAAAAGATAGGTATTTGTATTCTTTAAAAACTAGAAAACAAAGCAAATAAGGAAAAAACAAAGTGAAAAACTCAGGTTTAAGCTGGCTCATTACAGCGAGACTCAATAAAGACAGAATATGCAAGCTAAGCCTATGATATTTAAAAGCTAAGATGCAAAATACCGCAACCAAAAGCAAGAGAAAGCTAGCTGTCATAGGAAATCCCATTCTGAAATAAGTAAAAGTGATTATTTGAAAATTAAAAGCATAAAAAGTACTTGAGATAAGACTTGGAATGTCTTTTTTAAAAATTATTTTAGAAAGCAAAAAAACCAATAATATAGATAAAGCGGCTAAAATCAAATTTAAATAAGAGGCAACATAAGGAACCAAACCAAATATTTTAAAAGAAAAACTCAAGGCCAGAGGATAAAGCATTCCATGCCTCGTGGGAAAAGCATTGTCGCCATTCAACATTTCTCTTGCAATATTCAAGTACTCCCATTCCTCATCAGAGGGAAAAAAATAATTAAGGCTTGTTCCGTATAATAGGCAAAAGAAAAGAATGATTAACCCTAAAATAACCCAACTTAGTTTGTCGGTATTTTTAAACAAATTTAAAAAGAATCTTCTTTCTACTAAAAGAATTATAAAAATCAAAAGAATCGTTACTATGGGCAAAATAGACATTATATTGCCAGGATTTAAAATTAGAAAGTTTTGAACACTTTGAAGCATCTTAAGATTAATTACGTTTTATTAAAAACAGAGCTATACCCAAGATAGAAAATCTTTAGCCGCTCGGAGAAAACTTTTTAATTCACCAAAAGATCTTAATTTTCTTAATTCTCTTAAAATTGGTTTTATTCTTAAGTAATATTTTAAATAAAACTTTCTTTTAAGGCTCATGACCTGAGTTGCTTTTATGGTCCCGATATTTAAAACGGATTGAGACTGATTAAAGTTCTGCCAGTTATAATCTTTTATCCAATTTTCCTTTTTCGCAATTTCATATAATTCCGAGCCGGGAAAAGGCACCGCACAATAAAATTGAGCATAATCTGCATCCAACTTTTTAGCAAAAGACAATGTTTCAAGAGCTGTTTCTTTTGTTTCGCCTGGCAAACCGATAATAAATTGGGCGCTGGTCTGTAATCCTGCTTTCCTGGCTAACTTTATAGCATTTACACTTTGTTCTAAAGTTATGCCTTTTTTAGAGAGATCAAGAATCTTTTGACATCCTGACTCAAGACCAAAGCTAATCATCCAGCATCCAGCTCTTTTTATTTTTTCAAACAATTCTAAATCCACATTATCTACCCTACTATTGCATATCCATCTAACTTTTAATTTTCTTTTTAAGATTTCGTCTGCAATTTTAACAACAAAATCTCTGTTAATAGTGAAAGATTCTGTCCAGAAGATAAAATCTCTGACCTGAAATCTATTTTTCCCCCTTGCTATCTCATCGATGATATTCTCTGGTGAACGCAACCTCTGGCTCTCCCCGTAATAGCTTCTACTTGTACAAAATACGCATTTGTAAGGGCATCCCCTTGAAGGAACAATCATTAAAAAAGGATTATCCGTAAAGGGTAACCTGTAGTCAAATACATTTATCAAATCCCATGCAGGAAAAGGAAGAGAATCTAAATCTTGAATAAATCTTCTTGGAGGATTGTGAAAGATTTTTCCATCTGCCTTATAAGAAATACCTTTTACTTTTGATAATGGCTGGCTATCTCTCAAGCTTAAAATCAAATCTCTAGTTGTAAACTCCGGCTCCCCTCTTATAATATAGTCAAGATTCTTTGAAAGAGAGAATGTTTCGTCCGGCAAAGAAGAGGGATGGATACCTATAACTACTACTTTGGTTTTAAGGTTATTTCTTTTAGCAATCCTAGCAACTTTTAAGTCACCCTTAATTGAAGGAGTGGTCGTATTTAAAACAACAATATCTGGGTTAAATTGTCTAATCTCTTCTTCTAAACCATAAAGACCAATATCTTTAGCTATACAATCTAAAACTTTAACATTAAAATTTTCTTTCCTTAAAACCGCTGCAGAGCTTACTAAGGAAATTGGAGGGAAAACAGCAGTCCATGCCGAACCCTTTATCATGCATCTTCCTTCTCTGTTAATCTTTTCTTTTGCGGGAGGGTTAATAAAAAGAATCTTCATAGCGAGATTTACCCTAAACGATTTCTTCTTTCGTTAATCAACTGGTTTTAATTCTTTATCTCCGCGACGTTTTAAATATTCTCTCCAAATCCCTTCACACTTGTCATATAACTTACACCCTTTACATCTCTCTGTCTTTTTTCTTCCAGTAGTCGCCCTCCCTTTTGCTGAATCAGGATTATAAAAATCGGGAGCAATGTGTTCTGTGTGAAAAGTTGCCACTTCGTGCAGTTCGCTAACTTGCCCTAAGTAATCTTGAAAGTAACACAGAGGAACATAACGAATGGCCCAATGCGGTATGTCGTATTTTTTCTTTAAGTCCAGACATTTATGGATGTACGGAGCAGCATCTGAAATACGAGGAACTAGTTCGTCAAAATGGTCTTGAGCCCATCCTTCATTGCAGTCAACAAAGATAAATTCTGCATTCTTAAGGCCTAAATCATATATAAACTGCCCTATTTTGGGAAGATATTTGTAGTTCTGCTTAACAATAGTCGTGTTGCTACCAAGGGTAATCCCTTTAAGGTTTAATTCTTTAACAACCTCTTTCACATTTTCTACGCCTTTTTTTAACTCTTTAAAACTCCCGGGTACTTGGGTTAAATAATCGTGGACTTTCGCATTGTGGCCGTGAATAGAAAAGATTAGGCTATTCAATCCTGCTTTAAATATGTCTCTTGCAAGTTTCTTATAAGAATACATTCTGCCGTTACTTGCCATCATTATTGTTTCAAATCCTAACTTCTTAGCAAAACTTATTATCTCAACAACATCAGGTCTAATAGTTACTTCTCCTCCTATCAATTCCAGATATTGCGATCCCCTCTGGCGAGCACTTACCATTTGTCCTTTTATTTTAAGAGTGCTCACATTTAAAATATCTCTTTTATTTGCCTCCATGCAAAAACGGCAACGATTGTTACACTGATATCCGGTGATTATTACTGTTTTTTTAATTATGTCTTGGCTCATATTTATAATTTAAACTCTTTAATACCGTAAAGATTAATATAATCCTGTAAAACTCCATCACATCTGTCTTTATACTCACAATTCTCACATATGGGAATTTTAACTTTATGCGGATTCTTTTCCAAACAAGGGAAAAAATACTTTTTAGCTTCCCTGGGTAGACTGCAGGGCAAAAACTCCACCAAAAGAAACTTTAATTCTGGATTATTTAAATATGGTTTTAAAATATCAAAAACATATTTTCCCAACTTGCTCATTTGCATCACAATATTTTTTGAACGAGATCTCCTGCTTAGGGGAGAAATAAATAAGATATTAATTTCTTTCACCCCAAGCCCTATTAATAAATCAAGCATTTGTTTGAACTCAAAATAATTCAATTTAGTCAAATTGAGATTTACTAAAAGACTCACTTCAGGTCTTTTGAACCTTATAATATTACGGATGCCTTTTATGGTTTGATCAAAACTTCCAGAAACTTGAGTCAGCTTGTCATGAATCTTGGCTGTAGCTCCACTCAAAGAAACGCCTACTTGTTTTACCCCGGTACCAAGAATTTCCTTTGTGAAATACGAATAAGAAAACATCCTTCCATTTGTAGTAATTCCTACCTGTCTAAATTCTAGACCAACGGCAAATTTTAAAATATCAGAAATATCTCCCCTTAGTGTCGGTTCTCTCCCCATAAAACTGATAAAATCGTACTGTTTTCTTATCTCAAGAATTTCTTTTTTAATCTCTTTGGAACTCTTTTTCTTTAGATTCTCTAAGTACTCATCCGCTTCACTACAAAAAACACAATTGTTGTTACAATAATATCCTACGTAAATATATGGACTAACATTTTTCGTCATAAATTAATAAATTTTAAAAAAAGATTAGGGGTACAATGTCTTGTTTTTATGGATAATAATCAAAAGTAATTTATCTTTGCTAATAACACTAATCAATCTGTCTAGGTACTCTTTATTATAATCTTTTAAGGACAAAAGATTAAGCTTATTATTGACTAATTTGTTTTCTATCTTTTTAAGATCTTCTTCGTTTTTTAAAGAAGTCTCTATTTTATTTCCCTTAAAACTACTTTCTGTCACAGGCTTTATCCCCTCGAAACCAAACAGCTCTATGTATTTTTTCCAAAAACCCTGACAAACCTTGTTTAACACACATTTCTGACACTTACTGCTTTTGTTTTTATATTGCTTCGCCCATTCTTCACTTGCCATTTCAAATTCATGAAAAGATTTTTCTCCTACTACCCCTGAGATATTTTCCTCGCTAAATCCCAGGCTTTCCAAAACTTTTTCTTCAAAGCCAGGAATTGCACATAAAGGAAATTGTCCGCAAGCAGCTATAGAAACTTTATATCCTTTTTTTTCTAAAAATCCCAAAGACTTTAATAGATGAGGCCTTAAAGAAGTTATCTTAGGAAAAATCCAATTATTTTCCAAGGCATTCCCTTGGGGAAATGGATAAGCAAAGGTAATATCTTTTACTTGGGGAAATTTATTATTTAAAAATTTACAAAAAGATAAAAGGTCATTACAGTTCTTTGTTGTTATCACTTGATAGATTGAAACAGAATGTTCGCTTCTCACAACGTTTTCTATGCCAGAAATTGTTTTCTTAAAGGATCCTTTAGTTCTGGTAAGCAATTCTGAAATCTTTTCTTTGTGAGAATGCAGTGAAAAACAAAAACTTACTTTATGCTTTTTGTCAGCATTAAGAATCTTCTTTAAAAATTCTTTGTCTCCCAATCGGACACCATTAGTAATAATAGAAATGCTGTTTATTTCTTTAAATTTTTCTGCGTATTCTATTATTTCCGGCAAATCATTTCTTAAAGTTGGCTCCCCTCCCGTAAAGACTATTGACTTCCCCCCGCAATCGATAAAGTCTTTAATTATTCTTTTAGCTTCTTCTTTACTCATGGAACCAAATTTCCCTTTATTGGTTCCTTTTACCACGCAAAAAACACAATCTTGATTGCATTTTTCGTCAAGACTGATATAGATTATCTCGGGCGCCCTCGGTTTTTTATGGCTGAAGGATTCTATCTCTTTGCCTTTAAAGATATTCTTTACCTTATCTTCTATTCCCAGTTTCCTAAAAATAGGTCTTGGATCATCCGTTCTCGGTTTAAAATCTTCCACGCCATAAAGTTCCTTAAGTCTCGGATAAAATCCAGCACATACATCGTTTAAATTACACTTCTTGCATTGAGGAGCTTTTAACGCATATTTGGAACTTGGTTTGTCAAAATCTAAAAATCTCTGTCCCGTGTAGTAATCATCTGCTATCTTTAGCTTTGATATTTTAAACAAGGTGGAAACTGCATATTCTTCGAACCCTTCCATTATACAAAGAGGCACTATTTCAGAAACATCAAACCTTATTCCAAGTTTTTTACACTTCTTCATTGCTTCCTGCAAATAGGGCTTGATATCCCTTGTCCTTGGTATTATCCATCTGTTTTCCCATGCCCATCCTTCGGGAACAACAATACTTAAATTTAAATAAAAGTTATTCAACTTCATTGTATTAGCAAAGTCAATAAATCCCGGCAAATCTTTATAATTCAAAGAGTTTATTACATGAATCATGTGTATCTCAAATCCTTCTTCATTGGCTAATTTAATGTTTTCATTTATTTTCTCAAATCCAAATTTAACTCCTCTTAATTTATTGCTAATTTCTTTTTTATGGCTGTGGCAGGCAAAATTCACAATATCAAGTCCGGCCTTCTTTAATTCTTTTAGCTTCTTTCTGTTAAAAAGAGTACCATTTGTTTGAATCTCTATTTTAAAGCCATACCTTTTAGTATAAGAAATTATCTCCGGCAGTTTTGGATACAAAAGAGGCTCTCCCCCAGTAAAAATTATCCTTTTAACTTTCCAATCCCTAGCTATCTCATCAATTCTTTTCGCGACATCCTTTATGTCTGTAGGTTTGCTTTTTCTGTAATCTTCTGTGGGAGGACGATTACAAAACACACACTTCTGATTGCAAGCACTGTTTACCTGGACGTAAGTTTGAATTTCCCCTTCCGATTTTACTCTTTTTGTTTTTTCTAAAAACCTTTTAGCTTCCCTGAGAGAATTAGAAAAATCCTTTTTATTAAGAATTATCTCATTGCGATATTTTAAATTCCCGCTTTTCAAAATAGGTTTTTCAAGACTGATATTGTTAACTCCTATTCTTTTCAAAACGGTTATAATCTCTTTTAGATGCTTGCTATTCTTTTTACAAATTAAAATCTGAGCTTCTACTTGAAGTCCTAAAAAAACTAAGTTTTTTATACCTTCTAAAGTTTGATAATATGACCCTTTTACTTTAGTGATGTCTTCAAAAACATCAGGTTTGTAAGATGGAAATTTAACTATTATCTTTTCTGGTTTTCGCCCGGCTAACTTTTTAGCAAACTCAAGATAAAGAGCCATCCTTGCATTGGTTTTAATATCAAACGTCATCTTCCGCTGTTTGATATAGTTTATAATCTCAAAAATGTTTCTGTTTATCAATGGTTCTCCTCCTTCTAAAACAATCTTCCTAAAACCTTTTCTTCCTGCTTCTTCAATAGATTTTATTATCTTACTCAAGGTAGGGTTTGTTTTAT
>CAZHQQ010000007.1:0-14586 GCA_964534925.1 uncultured Candidatus Saccharibacteria bacterium
AACCATATTATCAAGCGTGTTTAAGCTTTGGTATTTAGATAGAATGGTTTTGTATTATGATAATAAAAGAAATAATTAATTGGAAAATATTTTGGGTATTATTTACCGCTGGGATGTTCGGAGTTGTAGCAATATTTCCTTTTTTGCTCACAACGCAAGGGGATATATTAAGAGAGCTTCCCATTTCATTATCCATGGTTCTTCTTGTCAGTGCCGTGCAAAGCTCCGTACTTATAGGGGTTGCTACATTTGTTGGGTTGCGGTTAGGTAAAAGAATTGGTTTTGGAACACCTCTCATTTCTTCTTGGCTTTCAGGTGAGCTTGTTAGAGAAAAAATTAAGTCAGTTGCGAGGGTGTCAATAAAGCTTGGAGTATTGAGTGGCGTTTTAATTATAGGTTTTGATTATATATTTAACCTGTTTATAGATCCTATCTCTACTGCAGGTACGCCATTGTGGCAGGGTTTTTTGGCATCATTTTACGGAGGTGTTGTCGAAGAAATACTACTAAGACTATTTTTTGTAACTCTATTAGTTTGGATTATGTGTAAGTTTTCAAAATCTGAGAACATTAAACCTTCTGCCACAACTATATGGATTGCGATAATTTCTGCCTCAGTAATATTTGGATTAGGTCATTTGCCCGCAACTGCATCACTTACTACAATCACTCCAGTCATTATTCTTCGTGCGGTATTACTAAACGGAATTGGTGGTGTTATTTTTGGCTGGCTATATTGGAAGAAAGGACTTGAATCGGCAATAATTGCTCATTTCACTACAGACATAATTCTTCTTACCGTCTTTCCATTATTATTAAATCTAAACTAAGCTCTTTTGGTTCATTTTAGCTTAAAACAGCCCTGACCGAGAGGCGTTGTGGGACAGCCTCAAAAATCCCTTAATTTCCCTTTTAAATCACAAGCTCGAGGCCGACTAGGGGAGCTGCTTTTCAACAACAAAGAATCGCTTTTTGAGCGGTTTTTTGATATATTAAAATAAGTAATCAATATTTAATCTATGGAATATCAGCAAGACAATTCTAAGGTTATAATTTGTTTAATTTTTTTGATACTTTCAGTTTTCATACTGTCTTTGTCTTTTGATTCTCCAGGAGAAGTTATTGTGGGCGCCATTGTTACTTTGATTAGTTTTCTTATTGTCTTTAAAATTTTTCTACCGGGACTTGAAGAAAAATTTATCAAATCCATTATTTTAACTATAATTACTATTTTTACTAATGTACTCTTTAGATTTATCGGATTCTCAGGAGCCTTATTCGCAATTGTGATTCAATTCATGTCTTTAAGATATATAACTAAAATGGATTTTTTTTCCACTATTATATTAGTAACTATAATAACTATTATAAATTTCTTAATTGTTTTTGGAATCGTTTTTCTAAAAACACAAATTTTGTAGAATCAAAGGAATCAGTTTTGTCCAAAAAATCAATTTACTGAGGTAGTCAAAAGTTCTAAACACGTTCTTAATTGGGAGTAAAAATAATTCTCCGAAAGGGGATTTTGTTTTTGCTTTGAAGGTGCAATGAGGATCTATCTTCTCGATTTGTCTGTTGAAGGTGAAGTAAACCCTTCGGGTAAAACCTCCGAGTCCTATCCGCAGAGCATACTTCTGTGGCTGGTTGATACCTGATATTAATCGATTGCGGGGTTTGACCCTGATTGCGAGGTTTGACCCTGATTGCGGGGTTTGACCCTGATTTAAACTATGCGGGGTTTGACCCTGATTGCGGGGCTTGACCCTGATTAATTACTTTTGGAAAATCGCCTTCGTCAACTGACAGAAAGGCGGTTTTTTGATAGGATAAAAACATTATTAAAGATATTACTAAAAAAATTACTAAAAAAATTACAATTAAGAATGAATGGACTGCAAAAGAGGTAGTTTTAATTTTTTTTACTATTTTTGGTGTTTTTGGAATATTGACCCTTGCCGTTTCTTTTTTAGAGATTGAGCCAACAATTTTATTATTGGGGCTCGATACAGTCTTTTTTATAACTACAGTTTGGATTTTTTCTTTTTTCTTGAAAAAGAAAAAAATATCTTGGGAAGAATTTGGGTTTGGAGAAGTTAAAATTAAATGGTTTGTCTCAAGTTTTTTTTATATATTTTTAATTATTATTTTAGGAGGATCAATTTCTAAATGGGTGAGTAGTTTATTAGGTCTTAGTAACGAAAATCTTTCTCTATTAAAAACTATATCAAGCGGTAAGTTATGGCTTGATATTTTGAATTTAAAATTAATGATGGTAATTCTTATCCCATTTGCTGAAGAATTGATTTTTAGAGGATTGATATTTAGATATATCAGGCAAAAGAAAAGCTTTTTGTTCTCAGCAATTTTAAGCAGTCTATTGTTCGGTATTTTACATTTTAATTTTGCTTCTATGCCGTTTTTAATTATTCTTGGATTTGTAAATGCTTTTGTTTTAGAAAGAAGTAAATCTATGATTTATCCAGTTCTTATTCATGGAGGGGTGAATAATCTTGCTGTTAATTTATTTTTCCTCAGTACGTTTTAGTGTCTAAGATCGTTTAACTCCAGGTATCAAATGATTACGATAGAGTAAAATAATATGTTAACACTTTTAAATTTGAAAAAAGAATTAAGAATGGAAGCGAGTCCGAATAAAGCAAAGATTTCGCAGAGATTTTTTAAAACAGGCCCTGGAGAATATGGTGAGGGGGACGTTTTTTTAGGTATTACTGTACCCGACACAAGGAAGGTGGTTAAAGGATACAGTAATCTGAAATTAAAAGAAGTAGTGAGGTTGCTACATTCTAAAATTCACGAAGAAAGATTAACTGCTCTTTTAATTATGGTGAATAAATTTCAAGCAGAGAAAAATAAAGAAAAAATTTATAATCTTTATTTAAAAAATACCAAATATATCAATAGTTGGGATTTGGTAGATTTGTCAGCTCCTAAAATAATAGGAGCTTATCTCTTATGTAAGCCTAAGTTAATTCTATATAAACTAGCCGAATCTAAGAATATTTGGGAGAGGAGGATAAGTATTATCTCTACTTTTTGTTTTATAAAAAATAATAAATTTAAAGAAACTTTAAAAATAGCCAAAATCTTATTAAATGATGAGCAAGATCTAATTCATAAAGCAGTTGGTTGGATGTTAAGGGAAGTTGGGAAAAGAGATTTGAAGACGGAGAAAGAATTCCTTAAAAAATATTATAAAAGAATGCCAAGGACTATGCTTCGTTATGCTATTGAAAAATTTCCAGAGAAAAAAAGAAAAAAATATTTATTAAACTTAATATGAATAAGATTTTAAAAGGTACAATTATTTTAGTCATTCTTTTTTTAGTTTTTGGAACAATAGTTCGTTTTTCAGAAATATTTTCAGGAACGCAGGAAGAGAAAACAGAAGATAAAGGGCAGGTCCTCATTAAAGAAGGTAAAAATGAGGACGAGGAGGATATTAAAGAATTAGCTAAGGAAAATTGGGGATGGGTTAATGGTCAGGAAAAATTATATAATTTATCTTCAACAAAAATTAATTTAATTTTGGAAGAAATTCAAAATCGATTTCCTAATACATCTGATAGACTAAAAGCTCTTTCTATTTTACGTCTTAATACGCCATATAAAGTAGGATGTTTAGGAGAAGAATCGGGTAGGGACGATGATCCGATTTTCAGGTTGGATGTTGCGGATTGTACTGTATTCGTATTAACTAATGTGGCATTACTTCATTCTCAGACAGTAGCCGAAGCGAGGGGAATGATGGCAATTTTAAATTATCAGTCAGATTCTGACATAACATTTGAGAATCGTCTCCATTTTACGATTAATCGTAATGAAGTTGTGAAATATTTTAAAGATATTACTAAGCAGATTGGGGGATTAGAAACCGAAGAGAGGCAAGTGATTTTAAATGAAGAAATTAAAGAAAAAAGGTTAATAGATATTAATTGGGAAAAAGAAATAACTTTGGAATATATTCCTAATAAATATATCACTAAAGAACTTTTTAGAGATTTACCTCAAGCTGTAGGTATTGCTTTTATCAGAGAAGGGGACGAAAAGATTGGACTGGATATAAGACATGAGGGAATTTTATTTGATGGTGAACTTTTTTTTCATGCGAGCTCAGTCCAAAAAAAAGTAGTAGCTGAAGATTTCTTTGAATATTATTTTCAAACAAATGATATTCCTAGATTTGACGGTATAACATTTTTTGAGATTAATTAGTAATTTCTGTATCTTGACAGAATAAGAATAGTATTGTATAATACGGATATAATAAAATAATGAAAGAAAGGAGTTGGTATCAGTGGAGACGAAGAAATTTGGGTTACAGGCTGAAGAATGGATCATTTCTATCTTAAAAAAAGAAGGTTTCGTGGTAGTAAAAGCTACTCACAGAGAAGATCATTTTTATAAGATAGACTTCTGGGTTAAACATAATGGCAGCTATCTAGCAATCCAATTCTCAGTAGACAAAGAAGCAATTATGAGTTGGAAAGGGACAGAATCTCTTCAACGCGGCATTATTCCTATGTGGATAGACGGGGATAAATTAAAAGAGATTATTGAAGGAGAAGAGAAAGAAGAGGAAGGATTGGTGAAAAGGTTCTGGGATCGTGTAGGAAAAGTTGTAGATAACTTTTCTATAAAAAGATTTCGGAGTCCGCATTGGGATTCTATTTAATCCCAATAAAATAAAAAGGAGGTCAAAAATGAAAACGAAATTCCCAAAGAAATAATCCCTTAATTTAATAATTAGATTAAGGGATTTTTTAAAATATTATATTATTTTTCAATCTTGCGTGTAATGGTTTTTTGAATTTTATTGAGAATAGCACTTGCTCCTATGCCAAAAAAACTTGCGATAAGGGTAATAATAGACATCATTGGGATAAATGACGCCGAGAAGAGTCCCTTATGCGTCAAAGAAAGGGTAAAGACATAGCCGTATCCTATAAAAATTAGGCATACAGCAATCATCATTTTTTTTCTGAAATTCAGCTCGAACTTTTTGTGAAGGAAGTGAGATATTATACCAACAATCAAAAAGAAGATAAGGGCACATCGTCTATAAATAATCATTATATCTCCTTCATAAAAAAATTCTACACTATGTGTTTTTTCTCCGAATAAGAATTTAATAATTGAAACGGAAAGCTCAGGATTAATTTTTTCCTGGATAAATACAATTATTATAAAAATAATAACTGCAAAAAATATTATCATTGGTGTAATTACTGCTATTCTGAGTAAATCAAAGGTAAAATCAATAATCAATTGTGCTATTTTATTTTTATAGAGTTGGATATTTTTTCCCCTAAACATATTCTATTATTTTAACTAATAATAAGTAGAACGTCTATTTATTAATACTAAAAAATCGTATCTTTCTTATTTTCGTTAAAACCAGATTTCTGTTAAAATTGAATAAAACAATCCTCTAATTAAAAGAAATGATTATTAAAGATAGATTATTTTTGAAAATTACCATTTTTATATTTGGAACAACAATTATTTTTGTTTCGGTTTTTGTCTTAAGGAATTTTTGTTTTGAAAAAAATAATTTATTTAATAATTTTGTATCTCAATTAGGCAATAAGGAAAACGATAAATTTTTTTTAAGCGGTATCAATCCAAATCTTTTACAAGAACAAAATGATTTTTTAGAAAATGCAACTACAAGTATCAATATCAATAATGAAGAAGATATTAATTTAGGATCTAATTTTAAATCTGATTATAAAAATCAGCTTGTTCATCACCTTTTTAATGTTTATGGCGTGCCTTCGCCAAAATCTTTGGTTTTTTCTAAAGACGGAAAAGAAATTTGGGTTAGCTTACTTCTAAATAAACGAAGAGGGATAAGTGTTTTTGATTCTTTAACTGGAGAGAAGATAAAAGACATTAATTTGGATAATGGCGGAGGAGTAGAGATAATATTTTCTGATAATGGCAATAAAGCTTATGTTAGTCAGATGGAGACAGCTAAGGTTCTTGAGATTGATGCTAAATCAAAAGAAATTTTACGAGTTTTTAATACTGGGAGTACATGGACGAAAATGATGACATTCTCTCCAGACGCAGAATATCTTTTTGCATCTAATTGGTGTGGAAATAATGTTTCCGAGATTGATTTGAAGACGGGAGAACTTATTCGCCAAATACCGACTGTTCGTACGCCTCGCGGAATCTATATAACGAAAGATGGAAAGACACTTTATGTGGCTGGGTTTGATAAAGGAGAAATTGAAAAGATAGACTTAGAGACAGGTCTCGGAGAGGTTATCTTTGAAAGTGGTGGAGCAATACGACATATTGTAGCCGACGAAGATAAAAATATTCTTTATGTTTCCGATATGGGCAAGAATGTTATTTGGAAAGTTCTAATGGAAAATGACAAGGTTGAGGAATTTGTTAAGACAGATACTAATCCTAATACAATTCAACTTAGTCCGAATAAGAAGATTCTTTTTGTATCTTGTAGAGGTAAAAATTATTCATCGACCAATTACTATATCCCAGGTCCAGAATGGGGTTCGGTTCTTCTCTTTGATGTAGAAACAGGGAAAATGCTTGATGCAATTATAGCTGGAAACCAGCCTACTGCTTTGGATATTTCTCCAGATGGTCATTTACTTATCTTTTCTGATTTTTTAGACGGGAGATTAGAATTTTTTGAAATTCCATCTTATGAAGTTTTAATTCAAGGTGACGGAGGCAGAAGTGGGGTTTATAAAGAAGAATTACAAAAATAGAATTAATAATTTTATGCAGGAGAAAAAATTCCAAAGACATATAGAAGATTTTGTGTGTGAAAAATGCGGTGAAAAAGTGAAAGGTAATGGTTATACGGATCATTGCCCTCAGTGTTTATGGTCTAAACATGTTGATATTAATCCAGGCGATAGGAAATCTGAATGCGGTGGGTTAATGGAACCTATTGGTGTTGAAATTAAGAATAGTGAATATATTATTTATTATCGTTGCATAAAATGCGGGTTTAAACATAGAGTTAAGGCGGCTCCAGATGATAATTTTGATGAGATTGTTAAAATTATTAATAGGCCAATTGAAGATTAATATTAACTAATGGTATAATGAATATATGAAAAAGAAATTTCCTTATTTAATCCATATATTTATCGGAATTATTTGGGTTTCTATTGGGATAGTACTTCATTCAGGGCTTGAATTGACTATTTGGGTAGGAGGAGGGTTGGTAATGATTATTATTGGTTTATTAAATAGAAGAAGTGAAGGATAATCGTTATTAAAGTGGTTAACGCTGAGTTCTAATTGCCGATTTTTTTGGCTGAGCATAGAAAATTCATAATTTAGAATGAGTCATAATAATTTTTGGGATAATAGGAAAATTCTTCCTTCAATTACCACAATAACTAAATCGGTATGGAAGGATAAAATAGAGGAAGTAAAAAAGCTTGGACTAAAAGAAGTCTTTCTTTTTTTAAGTTCCCTAGAGAAAGAAGGTAGAAAAGAACTTTATAATTTATTAAATCAAAGCGGTATCGAGAGAATTCCTTTTGTTCATCTAAGATCAGATATGGAATTATGGGAGATAGAATATTTAATAAAAAATTATAAAACAGAAGTTTTTAATATCCATACTCAGAGAGAGCACCCTCTTTCATATGATTACAGTAAGTATAAGAACGTTATCTATGTTGAAAATACTATTTTACCTTTAGACGAAAAGGAAATAAGAGATTTTGCTGGAATTTGTCTGGATCTTTCTCATTTAGAAGGGAGCAGGGTAATGAGAAAAGATGTTTATGAAAGTGATATAAAACTTATTAAAAAATATCCTATTGGATGTAATCATATTTCGGCAATTGACGAATCCTCTTTCTCAAGCAAAAATCCCAGTCCTGTATATGATAATCATTTCATAGGTGATTTGGCCGAGTTAAATTATTTGAAAAAATATCCTAAAGAGTATTTTTCTTCTTTTATCGCAATTGAGCTTGAAAATAGTATTGAAGAGCAATTAAGGGTGAAAAAATATATTATTGATTTATTAAAAAACCTTTAAAATAGATTTGATTAATTAATAAAAAGGCTTTAAGCTTACTAAGTAATAAAAAAAGGTCAAAAATTAATAGAAAATAGAAAAATGGGTATAGGATGGGCAAATAAAAAAAGACTTGATAGAAAAAGGAAAAAAACGAATAAGAGCAAGAATAAGAGAATAAAGAAGAAATAACATGTCTTTAAGTATAGGGATTGTTGGGTTGCCTAATGTAGGTAAATCCACTTTATTCCAAGCAATAACAAAGAAAGAGGTTGATCGTGCTAATTATCCTTTTTGCACAATAGACCCAAACATTGGGGTTGTGGCTGTTTTGGATGAAAGAATAGATAAACTAGCAAAATTAACCAATTCAGCGAAAAAAATATATACAACAGTAGAATTCGTTGATATAGCTGGGTTAGTAAAAGGTGCAAGCAAGGGAGAAGGATTAGGTAATAAATTTTTAGCTAATATTAAAGAGGTTGATGCTATAGTGTATGTTCTTAGATGTTTTGATAATAAAAAAATTGTTAATACGGGTTCAACAATGAATGTCTTTGAAGATAAGGAAAGTTTAGATTTAGAAATGGCTCTAAAAGATTTAGAGGCAGTTGAAAAAAGAACTCAATCTTTAGAAAAAGAGTTAAGGACTGGAGATAAAAATATTAAATATGAGTCAGAGGTTCTTGAAAAAGCAAAAGAATACTTGATGAAAGGAAAAATTTTATCCGAATTGGGATGGGATGAAAAAGAGAGAAGAGTGTTAAAGAATTATCAATTTCTGACTATGAAAAAAAGATTGTTCTTGCTGAATGGTTCAGATAATGAAGTTTCAGAAGACATTAAAAAAACTTTTAAAGAAAAAAACTGGCCTTTTTTAATTATTGATATTCTAACCGAATTTGAAGCTTCCGACTTCAGCGTAGAAGAAAGAATTTCTTTCGGGCTAGACAAGGAATCAGAGCTGGATGCTTTAATTAAAGAATGTTATAGACTATTAGGTTTAATTACTTTTCTTACTACTGGACCCGACGAAACCAGAGGATGGGTTTTGGGAAAAGGAGAAAAAGCTCCTCAAGCGGGAGGAGTAATCCATAGCGATTTTGAAAGTAATTTTATAAGAGCAGAAGTGATAAATTGGGAAGATCTTATTAATTCAGGAGGTTTTCCTGGAGCTAGAGAAAAAGGATTGATCCGCACAGAAGGTAAAGATTATGTTGTGCAAGATGGAGATGTGATAGAAATAAAAGCTGGTGTTTAAAAATTCGTTTTTTTAATACTTAAAACAAGTGGAAAATCAGTT
Organism: uncultured Candidatus Saccharibacteria bacterium; assembly: GCA_964534925.1. Taxonomy (GTDB): domain Bacteria; phylum Patescibacteriota; class Minisyncoccia; order Minisyncoccales; family CAZBVF01; genus CAZBVF01. The sequence continues at coordinate 9,342 of CAZHQQ010000007.1, forward strand.
GTTTTTTACTTACATTAAACTTATTGGAATGGTAAAATAACTAAAAATGGATTTAAATTTGAAAAAATTAAATAAAGAACAAAGAGAAGCTGTGATTCATAAGGAAGGTCCTCTTTTGATTGTTGCTGGGGCAGGAACGGGCAAAACTACTGTTATTACTCAGAGGATTACATATCTAATTGAAAAAAAATTAGCTAAGCCAGACGAAATATTAGCTGTTACTTTTACCGAAAAAGCAGCGGGAGAGATGGAGGAAAGAGTTGATAAACTTTTGCCCTATGGGTATGTTGATTTATGGATTTCAACTTTTCATTCTTTCTGTGAAAGAGTTTTAAGAGATTACGCTTTAGATATAGGAATACCAGCTGATTTCAAGATCTTAGACCAGACCTCAAGCTGGCTTTTTATTTACAAGAACTTAGACAAATTTAATTTAGATTACTACAAAACATTAGGTAATCCGACTAAATTTATCAAGGCTCTGATTTCCCATTTTTCTCATTGTAAAGACCAGGGAATTTACCCAGAAGATTATTTAGAATATGCTAAAAAATTAGAAACAGACAATGACGAACTTTCAGAAGAACAAGAGTTGGATAGAATAAAAGAAATTGCCTTAGCTTATAAAACTTATCAGCGACTGCTTCTTGGGAATAGTTTTTTGGATTTTGGAGACCTGATAAATTATTGCTTAAAATTATTTAAAGAAAGGCCTCTGATTTTGAAAAAATACAGAGAAAAATTTAAATACATCTTGGTTGATGAATTTCAGGATACTAATTTTGCTCAATATGAATTAATAAAGATATTGGCTACTCCAAGGAATAATTTGACTGTTACGGCTGACGATGATCAATCGGTATATAAATGGAGAGGAGCGTCTTTTTCTAATATAATTCAGTTTAAAAAGGACTTTCCAAAAGCTGAACAGATATCCCTAATTAAAAATTATAGGTCTTATCAAAACATTCTTGACTTAGGTCATAAATTTATAGAAGCAAACAATCCGGACAGGTTGGAATTTATTAATAAGATAAATAAAAAACTGGTCGCAGATAAAAAAGGAGAGGGGATAATTGAACATATTCATACCAAAACATTACAAGAGGAAGGCGTTAAAGTGGTCAATAGAATTATTGAGATTCTCAATAAAGACAAAGATTCAACTTATGATGATTTTGCTATTTTGGTTAGGGCAAACAGTGCAGCAGACATCTTTACGAAAGCATTAGAAAGGGCTGGTCTTCCGTATCAGTTTTTGGCTTCAAAAGGACTTTATTCAAAGCCGATTATTATAGATACTATTTCTTATTTTAAAGTTTTAGATAATTACTATGAAAGTATGGCGGTTTATAGAATTTTAAATATGCCATTTTTAGAAATTGATTATAATGATTTAGCTAAAATAACCCAATACAGTAGATACAAAACAAAACCGCTTCATGAAGTCATGGAAGAAATTTCTTTAGTCTCTGGAATTTCTCAAAAAACGCAAGATAAAATATCTTTTATTCTTAATCTGATAAAAAAACATAGCATTCTTTCGAAAGAAAAAACAGTTTCCGAAGTATTTTTAGCTTTTTTGCAGGATTCAGGATACTTGAAGTATTTAATAGACAAAGGAGTCAAGAAAGAGATTGACATACTTAATCAATTTTACAAAAAAATCAAAAGTTTTGAAGAATCAAACATAGATCCAAGTTTAAGAAATTTCGTAGAAGAAGTAAGCCTAGAAATAGAATCGGGAGAAGAAGGAAGTCTTAAATTTGATCCAGAGCAGGGTCCCGAAATGATCAAAGTGATGACAATCCACAGCGCAAAGGGATTAGAATTTAAATATGTCTTTTTGGTTAATATGGTAGATAAAAGGTTTCCAACTATTGGGAGAAAAGATCTGATAGAGCTTCCAGAGGAATTGATTAAAGACATAAAACCAAAAGGTGACGTTCACTTACAAGAAGAAAGAAGAATCTGTTATGTTGCTATGACTAGGGCTAAGATGAATCTTTATTTTACTTCTGCCGAAGATTATGGAGGAACGAGAAAAAAGAAATTATCGAGATTTCTTGCCGAGATGGGTTATAACTCAACAGAAGAAGAAAAAGAGGAAAATGATTTATTGTTAAAACATAGCAATGTCTCTGATAAGAAAAATAATAATTCAAATTTAAAATTATTACCCAGTCATTTTTCTTTTTCTCAACTTGCTGCTTTTGAGAAATGTCCTTTGCAGTATAAATTTAATTTTATCTTAAAAGTTCCCGTAAAAGGAAAAGCTGTTTTTTCCTTTGGGAAGACAATGCATAAAACTTTGCATCTTTTTTTGAAGGAGGCCAGTATTAGAAAAAAGGGAGATTTACCAAAGATGAGTTATATCAGTAAATTATATGAAGAAAATTGGATTGATGAATGGTATGAGAATAAAAAACAAAAGGAAGAGTATCGTAAATTGGGAGAAGAAATAATCAAAAACTTTTATAAAGATTTTTTGAAAAATCCCCCCAAAATTTTAAAAATAAAAGACAATCTTGCATTAGAAATACCATTTAATTTAAAAATAGGAGGCAATACTTTATATGGTGTGATAGATCGCATAGATGAGATTGAAGGTGAAGCAATAATTATTGATTATAAGACAGGTAAAGCTAAAGAAAAATTGGATTCAGGAGACAAAGAACAATTATTAATTTACCAAATAGCGGGAGAAGAAGTTTTAGGGATAAATATAAAAGGGCTTTCTTATCATTATTTGAATGAAAATAAAAAAGTCTCTTTCTTGGGAAGCGAAAAAGATAAAAAGAAATTAAAAGAGAAGATAATAAAAGAAATTGAACAAATAAAAAAGAGTAATTTTGATCCGACTCCAGGTTGGCAATGCAAGTATTGCGACTTCAAAGATATTTGCGATTTTGCAAATAGAAAATAAATTATGGATGAAGAAAATAATCAAAATAAAGAAGAAATAATTTTTTCCGTTTCGGACTATATTAAGACTCTAAACAAAGGATTAAAAGGGTTTAAGGCGAAAATTATTGGAGAAGTTAGCGAATTCCAAATAAGTGCCAAGGGTCATGTTTATTATTCTCTCAAGGATGAAAAAGATGGAAGTGTTATAAAATGTATAATTTGGAAGTACCAGTATCTTTCCTATGGTATTGAATTGAAGGAAGGATTAAAAATTATAGCGTTGGGAAGTCCAAGTTTGCATAAACAATATGGATTTTCTTTCATAGCAGAAACTATTGAGTATGCTGGTGAAGGGACTTTAAAAAAAGAATATGAAAAGTTAAAAAAGAAGTTAACTCAAGAGGGCTTTTTTAAAGAAGAAAGAAAAAGACCTGTTCCGTTTTTCCCTCAGAAAATAGGAGTGATAACTTCTTTAAAAGGAGCGGTTATCGCAGATTTTTCTAATAATTTAAGTAAATTTGGTTTTAAGGTTAAAATGATTGATTCTCGTGTTGAGGGACAAGAGGCAGTTATGGAACTTATATCTTCAATCAAGACGTTCAGAGAGAGAGACATAGAGTTGCTTGTGATAATAAGGGGAGGAGGTTCTATGGAATCAATGATGGCTTTTAATAATGAAATATTAGTAAGAGAAGTAGTAAACTTTCCAGTTCCAGTTATTACGGGGATAGGTCATCACAAAGACGCCCCTTTAATGTCTTTAGCGTCTGACGTTTCGGTTTCTACCCCCACAGCCGTTGCAAATATTATTAATAAGTCATGGGAGAATGCTGTCTTGGTCCTTAAAGAACAAAAAGAGAATATTATTAATTCTTATGATAATGAATTAGAAGATGCTAATTTATTGATAGAGCGATCGTTGGGTAAGATCAGGGGGATTAAGGATTTAATTTTTAACAAATATAGGGAAATTGAAAATGCTTTAATGATTTCTTTCCAGGGATTTAAAAATGCTATTAGGAATAACAAGAATGATTTAATAGGTTACTGGGATAAGGTTTTGTTTGGGTTTAACTCGCTGATTTTAACAGTAGAGCAACAATTGAAACATTCAGAAAAAATAATTTATCTCCATAATCCAAAGACCCAGCTAAAATTAGGATATAGTATTGTCAGTAACAAAGAAGGTTTGATAAGAAGCGTAAAGAACGCTAAAGTAGGAGAAGAGTTGGATATTTTTGTTATTGATGGAAAAATTGTATCTAAAGTAAAAAAAATTGATCCTGTTAAATTACAAAAATCAAATATCTAGTATCTAGTATCTTGTTATTAGTTACTAGTTGTTAGTTATTTACCCCATCGGCAATAAACTTTTCAAGGTACCGGACGTTCAAATCCCAGCGTGATTTGCCGTCCTGCGCTCTCGGTCTGTTGTCCGCTTTCAGCGGAACCATGCCAACAGACCTCCGAGAACTACCTTGAAAAGCATATTGCCTCTGTTAATTGTTTATATTCTCATTCTTTTTCCTCTTATGTTTAAATGTTAGAATGTTAGTATGTTTAAATGATCCTTGTCATAAGTCATAAGTCATTAGTTCCGCCAGCTGGCGGATAGTTAATTATCTATGAGTACAGAAAAAAAAGATATCAAAAATTTAAGCGATAACCTTAAAAAACTTTCTCAAATTACTGAATGGTTCGAGAATCAAAAAGATGTCGACGTTGAAGAGGGATTAAAAAAAGTAAAAGAAGCGGTTTCTCTCATAAAAATTAGTAAGGATAGATTGAAAGAAGTTGAAAACGAGTTTGAAGAGATTAAAAGAGAAATAAATGTTGAGGAAGAAAATTCCTAAACGATAAAAATTAAAAAAAGACCTAGTTTATTTTTAAACCGCTTTGAGAATTGTGTTAAAATGAAAAAATCATTACTTGGTTAATCCTATGTCTTTTTTTTATTCTTTTACCCATCCTTTAAAACGTTTTTTAGGAAGAGAAGAAAATCAATTTCTTCTTAGTATGTCTATTCGTTCTTTTGCGATGGGAATGGTTTTAATTTTTGAACCAATTTATATCTATCTTCATTTTGGAGAATCTCTTTCTCTTACTTTAATCTTCTTTGCGTTAATACACGGTATTTATGGAATTTTAACAGTTATTGGAGGAAAAATAATGGCTAAGATTGGATATGATTGGTCAATGTTAATTTCTCATTTTTTCTTTTTAGGATACTATATTCTTTTATCAGTGATTAATTTTTCTTTTTTTATTATTCCTTTAGTTATTATTTTAAAGGCCTTCGGCATGTCTTTTTTTTGGCCTTCGTACCATACTAGTTTTA